>JBEKUA010000238.1:0-2990 GCA_049515495.1 Smithella sp.
GCGGGCGTTAAAGCTTGCCGGAGAAGTTTGCGCCGGATACCCTTCCCCCGCGGAAGAAGAACTTCGGGATATTATCTCTTTCGATGAATATCTGATCAGGAATCCGGAAACATCTTTTTTGCTTTCCGTTACCGGCGATTCAATGATTGAAGCGGGGATCAGAGAAAAAGATCTGGTAATTGTTGAAAAAAACAAGGAACCCCAAAACGGCGATATAATTTTAGCCGAAGTGGATGGCAACTGGACGATGAAGTATTTCCGCAGAAGAGGGAAAATGGTGACTCTCGAGGCGGCCAATTCCAAATATTCCCCGATCATCCCGCGGGCGGATTTGCGCATTGCCGGCGTGATCACTGCGGTTGTAAGAAAATATTATAAGTGAGGCGCTTTATAAGGAAATTAAGCATAGCCGATCAGGACAAACATGATTCAATTTCAGAGCCTTATAATTTTAGCAACTTCTGATTGTCTTTTGGCGTGACAATTCATGAATATCCGCCACAACGGCAGCCTTTATAATAGGATAAATAAATTATTCGCCCGGCGGCAAAGACCGCAGGGCGAATAAACAACGTTTTTGAAAAACGAACATGAACAAATAATAAAAACAGCTTTTTTACATATTAATTACCCTTTATTTTAAATTCAACCAGATAGATATTTTTATCTCTAGTAGCAAGGTAATGGATACTATCAAATGAGTCAAAAATTACATTTTCTTTTCCAATTACAAGAACTTCATCATAATGTTTTTCTTCTTTTCCATCAACAACTACAAACTGTTTTTTGCCTGATTGAGCTGCATAAACCAAATGCATACTGTCCGGACTGAAAGTAAGAGAAAATCCGACACTGTCATAATGCTTCCCCTCTCGTCCATCAGTTACTACAAGTCGCTCATTTCCTGATTGGGCTCCATATGCCACATGCTTGCTGTCCGGACTGAAAATAAGAGTGCTCTTTCCGATATCATCATAAAGCTTTCCTTCTTTTCCATCAATGACGACAAGCCACTTTTTCCCCAATTGAGCCACATACGCCACATGTTTATTGTCCGGACTGAAAACGAGAGGATACCCGAGTCCATTATAATGCTTCCCCTCTTTTCCATCAACTACTATGAAACGATCATTTCCTGATTGAGCTCCATATGCGATACGCTTGCCATCCGGGCTAAAAATAATAGAGCTTATCCCAATACCATCATAATGTACTCCTTCTTTTCCATCAACGACTACAAACAGCTTATTTCCTGATTGGGCCTGATATACCACGTGATTGCCATCCGGGCTGAAAATAAGCTCAGACCCGATATGATCATATTGTTTTTCCTCTTTTCCATCAACGACTACAAACAGCTTTTCCCCTGATTTGGCCACATACGCCACATGATTGCTGTCTGGACTGAAAATAAGATTAGACGCGATACCATCATATTGTTTTTCTTCTTTTCCATCAATGACTACAAAACCCTTGTTTTTTATCTGGGCATCATAAACGAATCGCTTGCTGTCCGGACTAAAAGTAAGAATAGACCCAATAACATCATAATGTTTTTCTTCTTTTCCATCAATAACTACAAAACCCTTGTTTTTTATCTCGGCACTATAAACGAATCGCTTGCTGTCCGGACTGAAAGTAAGACTAGACCCAATACCATCACAATGTATTCCTTCTTTTCCATCAATGATAACAAACTGCTTATTGCCCGATTGTGCCACATATACTATATGAGTGCTGTCGGGGCTGAAAATGATATACCCAAGGTTATCGTATTGTCTTCCCTCTTTTCCATCAACGACTACAACTCCCTTTTTCCCTGTAATGCCAATATAAGCGACTCGCCTGCTGTCAGGACTGAAAACAATGGCGCGCCCTATACCATCATAATGATTTCCTTTTTTTCCATCAATGACTACAAATTGCTTATCTCCTTCCTGCGCCACATATGCCACGTGCCTGCCGTCAGGGCTTGCCACGAATAACAATGGAGCTATATCAATATTAGCAATAATCTTTTCAGAATTGTCCCTGCCGGAAGGTTTTTCCTCTGCAAAAGATATTATGCTATTAATAATAAAAAATACTGCTATGAATAAGCACACAAATTTTTTAGACATCTAATAACACCTCCCACTAAAAGGTAATTGAAATAAACATTTATCCGACAATTTAGGCATGAATTTTATTTAAGCCGCATAAAAGACACAAGCATCTTTTCGCTTGTAACATTAAAAATGTCCCCAGCTTCTGCCGGGTGACGCCCACTTTACCAATTATTTCATGAAGAATATAACTTAGTAAATTTTATTATTCAAGCTTTTCTTCTTACATTAAAACAGACATATGGTTTGTCAAGGTTTTGTAATCGTTGGCTTCTTTTCAGAAAATCATAAATGCGGTGCTGCAGAATAAGTCATATGTACCTGACTGTAGGTTATAAAAGCTCTGATTATGGGATGACAGAATAAAGATATCTGCATGTTTACTAGAATAGAGAAATCAGGACAATACAAGTATCTTCGGAATAAAACCTCACATCTTTCAAAATCAGAATGGCCATTTCAGTATTCTTTAACTTTAGCAGCTTCTTAAGTCTTTTTGAGTGACAGTTCATCGTTTTACAAATGAAAATCTGGAGTGTCCGAAATAGCTGATGATCGCAGTGAGCGGGATTAACAGCGCACCGGAGATTTTGGGGTCTATCTTCATGACCTCGACAAAAAAAGGAAGTAACGCGAGGCCGAGAATATTTGTCACGGTATACATCGAATAAAATTTAAAAAACTCGATAATGACGGCTTTCCCCGTCACAGTTGATTTAAATGTAATGTATTTGTGAAAGATAAACGCGCTGATCGTGGCTATAATATTCGCCGCAACGGCGGCTGTCATGTAGGCTAGATAGCGTTTTTGAAAAACGAACGTAAAAAGGTAATCAAGACCTACGTAGGCTAAATAACCGAAGATTGTGTTCCATACGCCAATAA
>JBEKUA010000239.1:0-2981 GCA_049515495.1 Smithella sp.
AATTGCTGAAGGTTATTCTGATTTAATTACGGGTTTAATGGCAAACAATTGGGATACATTAAAAGATTTAAAGATGTTTACTGAAACGGATAAAGAGTTTTTAAAATTCATATTGCGACACATTGATGCATCTGTTGATCCTGACGATGTTAAAAAAGTTTCTGACAATGCCAGTCAACATTGTGCTGCGAATTTTAGCGAGTTGTGCTCATTAATAAAAGAACGTGCGAAAGAAATCCTGAAAGAATTAAATAACTGATTTCTATTTTATAATTTTCAATCCGTAATCTTCGATCTTATTGATTCCACTACACAAGCATAAATGACTGCTGTGGCGTCTTTTATGTTGACAATGGTGTTGAAATATATAGAATAACGCCGCAAAAAGTAATCTTCTATGAAATAATTAAGAAGTATTATCCTGAAAAAATAAAAGTGATTGCTATACTTTGGCAGAGAATTACATCTAATAACAAGATGAGCTTATCCATGTTTACTATAATCATTTAAAAGCTTAATCAGCGCCTGATCATGCGCTGATTAAGGCAAACCACAAAATTGTTCTTCGAAAGGCGAAAAAGATGAAAAAGAGAAAAGCACAATGCCCCGGCAGATTAAAATATCTTGCCGGCAAAAGGATTCTTCCTGAACCCATCTCATCAAAAACGGATATCGTGCAATTAATTGACAATATGGATGCCTACAATGGCGGCAGATTAAGAGCTGCCTGTCATTTGCTGAAAGACAAATATTCCGCAAGTGATGTCACCGTGGGTATGAGCCTGGCCGGGGCTCTCACCCCGGCAGGTCTGGGCCCTTCGGCTGTCATCCCCCTGATGAATCATGGTTTTGTGGACTGGATAACCGCGACCGGCGCAAACATGTATCACGATCTGCATTTTGCCTTCAACCTGCCGATGCATCGGGGCTCCCATCTTGTCGATGATGTTGATTTGCGGAATAAGGGAGTGACCAGGATTTACGATATCCTGTTCGATTATGAAGATGTTCTGATGGAAACGGATCGCCGGTTTAGAAAAATACTTCTTTTGCCGGAGTTTCAGAAAGAAATGGGGACCCGTGAATTCTATTACCATCTGGGAAAGATAATGAATGAATATGAGCAGAAAAACAAACTCGGTGAAGTAAGTATTCTTGCGGCAGCCTACAGAAACGGGATTCCCGTTTTCACATCTTCGCCCGGTGATTCCACCATCGGCATGAATATCGCCGGTATGGAGCTTTTAGCCCAAAGCGCCGGATTGCTGGATAAATTCAAACTGAAAATCAATCCGAGTATAGATGTCAATGATTCTACAGCCATCATCTTGAATGCCAAGGAATATGAAAAGGGAAAGACGGGCGTTATCCTTATTGGCGGCGGCAGTCCGAAAAACTTCATGCTCCAGACAGAACCGCAGATTCAGGAAGTTCTCATGATCCCGGAAGCTGGACAGGATTATGACATCAATATTACCGACGCCAGACCGGATACGGGAGGATTATCGGGGGCTCCGCCCAGCGAAGCTGCAAGCTGGGGCAAGATCGATCCGACAAAGCTCGATGAAACCGTTACGGCCTATCTCGATGTAACGGTGGCCCTGCCATTGATGGTCGCCTATGTCAGGCATACGACCAAGCCCAAAAAACAAAAGAGGCTCTATCACCGGGGGGTGGAATTACAGAAGAAACTGGTCGCATCCTATCTTAAAAACAATAAAGAGGTAGATCATCTGAAAAGTCTGATGAAAAAGCTTCAGAGATAAGAAATAAAAAGATGAGAATAAAAAAACAGATTGCCGAACTTATTAAACAGCATGGGACTCCCCTGTTTATCCTGGATCACAAAAAGCTGAGGCGTAATTACCGAACCTTCAAGAAAAATCTGCCAAGGGTTCAATGCTATTATGCGGTCAAGGCCAATACTCATCCGGAAATTATCAAGACCCTCTTTCTGGAAGGATCCAGTTTTGATGTCGCTTCCTATAATGAATTCATGCAGATCTATGAATACATTAAACATTTCGAAGAAAAAGATAAAGAATTTTTCATCTGGGATAAGATTATTTTTTCCAATACCATCAAAGACAAAATAACACTGAGCAAGATAAAAAGATACCGGCCCCTTGTCACCTTCGACAATAGCGATGAGTTGAAGAAAATTAAGGCCTGCTGTAATACAGCCGGCTTGATTCTAAGATTGAAAGTGCCGGATTCAGGTTCGCAAGTTGAGATGAGTTCGAAATTTGGAGCGGAGCCGGGAGATGCCGAAAAGCTTATAAGTCAGGCACACGATGCCGGTCTCATGGTTGAAGGGTTGAGTTTTCATGTGGGAAGCCAGTGCACAAATTTTGACAATTATACGGCAGCGCTTGCCATCACGTCTGAAATATTCAATAATGCCAATGGGAAAGGATATAATTTGAAGATCATTGACATCGGCGGAGGTTTTCCCGTGCCCTATGATACTCAGGTTCCCGAATTTGAAGGCCTGGCGAGCCTCATTGATTCCGAATGTCAAAGGCTCTTCCCCCCGGATGTCGAGATTATAGCCGAACCCGGAAGATTCATCGCGGCAACCGCGGCAACGCTGATCACCGAAATCATCGGCAAGTCCAGAAGAGACGGGAAGATTTTCTATTACATCAACGATGGCGTTTATCATACCTTTTCCGGTGTGATCTTCGATCATTGGCTTCCCAATTTCACCGCATTCAAGAATGGCGAAAAAGAAGTATGTGCTGTCGTCGGACAAACCTGCGACAGTTTTGATAAGATATCCCAATCCGTTTCGCTTCCGGGAAATTTGGAAATCGGAGATTATCTGTTGACTGAAAATATCGGCGCATACAGCATTGCCTCTTCGACAAAATTTAATGGTTTCGATGGCGCCAAAATAATACATGCAAATCTAAATCGTTGAATTCGGAAGCGAAAAAACCTTAGCTTGCTGCGCGGGATAAGCGAGCGATGACAGATCA
>JBEKUA010000240.1:0-2962 GCA_049515495.1 Smithella sp.
GAAATAGGTTCTTTGGCGATCTTTAATACCTTTCTGACTTTTTCCAGCGGATATTCCATTTTATTGGCGATTTCTTCGGGAGTGGGCTCACGACCGAGTTCCTGCACAAGATAGCGGGAAGTGCGAATCAATTTATTGATTGTCTCAATCATATGAACAGGAATTCTAATTGTACGCGCCTGATCGGCAATAGCCCTGGTAATCGCCTGTCTGATCCACCATGTGGCATAAGTTGAAAATTTATATCCGCGCTGATACTCAAATTTATCCACTGCCTTCATCAAGCCGATATTGCCTTCCTGAATTAAATCAAGAAACTGCAAACCGCGGTTAGTGTATTTTTTGGCAATACTCACAACGAGCCGCAAATTTGCCTCTACCAGCGTTCTTTGAGCTATCTCCGCTTTTCTTTCGCCTTCTTCAATGGATTTAATAATTGCTTTCAATGTTGCCGTCGGTATTCCCACTTCATGCACAATTTGTTTTATCTTTTTTTGCGCTTCGTGTATTGCCGTTTTACTTTTTTTAAGTAGTTCAATAGAAACGCGATTTTCTTTCGCCACACTCTTTTCATCTTTTGTGGATTTTTTCATCTTCGCCCATGATTTTTCCATCTGCGCGAGAGTCAATCCTGTTTCTTTTTTATATTGAGCAATTATATTCTCAGATGCTTCTATCTCCTCTGCATAACGCCGCAGACGTGAAATAAAACGATGAATTTGTTTTTTGCTGAAACGAATCTTACGACAAAGCGTAACGATGTACTTTGTATTTTTCTCCAGTTCAGCGTTTAAGAGATCACGCTTCTTGCTCGGTAAAGTACCGGATTTGAGCTTAGTTCGTAAAACCGTATTTCTGTCGTTAAAAAGCTTAATTCTGGCAATCAGCTTGAGGATTCTTTCTTTATGTTCATCCTCTTCCATAAAGCCCTCTTCATCCTCAATATTATCGACGACATATTTACTTTTAATTTCGCCCGTCAGCAATTTTTCACCGATACTTAATACTTCGTTAATCGAAACGGAAAAACGAAATATAGCCGACATTGTTTCGCGCGCACCTTCCTCGATTTTTTTAGCTATTTCCACTTCGCCTTCACGACTCAAAAGAGAGACCGATCCCATCTCACGCAAATACATTTTTACCGGATCTCCGGTTTTCTCCGCGCTGGGCACAAGCGCAAGCGTATCCTTGAGAATAACATCACCTATATCTTTCATTGATTTTTTTACGGTCAGTTTTTCACCTTGTTCAGTATCAATGATATCAATATTTTTTTCTCCAAAAAGCATAATAATATCATCAATTTGTTCCGAAGATGTCACGTCCGGCAGCAAGGCATCATTGACGTCATCGTAAGTCAAAAAACCTTTTTCTTCACCCAGTAAAATGAGCTTATTAACTTCATCAGATTGTACTTCTTTCGCCATTTGGCATCTCCTCCAAATATTTTATTTATCCAGCTTGTTTAGTTTAATTCTTTTTCTTTCATCAGTATGTTTTCTTTCTCATAAAGAAGCTTATTGAGTAGATCCTCATTGCCATTTTCCTGAGCTTTGCTCAATTTTAATTTAATTTGACGGTGCTGTTCTTTATAGCATTTTCTTTTAATCTGCCGCACATTATCAGTAAATATTTTTTCCAGCATTGTATCATCGGCAGGCAAAGCCTTCATCATTGATTGAAATATCCTTTCGCGTAAAGATGCATTCTCATTTGCCGATAAAATTACACCAATATCAATAAAACCTAATAATTTATAAGCATCAATAATTTTTTTGGCCAGGTTTTGAAGCTCCGGCTGTAAAAAATAATCTAATATATTTTCGTTTTCCACCTGTATGATTTTCTGAGGATACTCCAGCATAAGTTGGATTAAATGCAATTCAACCACATCATTATTGATATTAACAGGTTGTTTTGTCTTTCCGCCTTTTTGTTCCCCTTGTGGTGCGTTTTTATAAGTTTCTTTTATCAGCAACTCTTCGTTAATGCCTGTTTTCTCGGCTATACGTTTAATAAAAAGATCCTTTTCCTTTTTATCGCTGATTTTATCAATAAATTCCATGGCGGTTTTTATCATATCCCGCTTATCTTCAAAAGTTTTGCCGCGACCCAATACATTTTCAATATAATAATCGCTCAGTGGTTGTGAACGGGAAATCAATTCTTCCATTTTTTCTTTACCAAACTTTCTTACATAATCATCGGGATCATCTCCTCCCGGCAGAATTAACGCCCTCGCCCTCATCTGTGTGCTTAAAAATAATTCAAGACTTCTGTCAAGCGCTTTTATCCCCGCCTCATCCGGATCAAAAAGAGCGACAACGTCTACCGTGTAACGCCTTAGGAGTTCAATATGCTCTCTGGTCAACGCCGTGCCTAAGGTAGCAACGACATTGCAGATACCTGCATTCCACAGAGAAATCAAATCAAAATAGCCTTCAACAATGAGAGCAAAGCCTCTTTTGCGAATTTCTTCTTTTGCTTTGTTCAGACCATATAAATTCTTCCCCTTGGTATAAACCGGTGATTCCGGTGAATTGAGATATTTCGGCTCACCTTTTTCCAGGATCCTGCCGCCAAAAGCCACTATTTCACCAAAAACATTTTCAATGGGAAAAATAAGACGACCACGAAAACGGTCATAAAAACTCCCTTCTTTGCCGGCAATTACCAGACCCGCCTGCTCGGCTAATTTCATGGAAAAACCATTGTTTTCAATATAATCTGTCAAAGAACGCCAAGTGTCGGGCACATATCCCAAACGGAATTGCTTAATAATCTCTTCAGCGATACCTCTGTTTTGCAAGTATTTACGGGCGGCAGTGCCAGCCCCAGAAGAAAGATTTCGGGAGAAGAGTTGCGCCGCTTTTAAATTTAAATTAATTATACCTTCCTTTAGTGAATCCTTTTGCCTGCCTTCTTTACCCGAAGACATAGGGGGTAGGATAACTCCTGT
>JBEKUA010000241.1:0-2960 GCA_049515495.1 Smithella sp.
CATTTGTCCATGCGCAAAAGTGCCCTTCCCCACATCAATAACGGCTTTTTCAAAAGTTTTCCCCTGACTCTTATGAATGGTAACGGCAAAGGCTAACCGGACCGGATACTGAGTAAACGAGCCGACACTTTCCGATGCCAGTTCGTCGTTCTTTAAAAAAAAGCGGTAAATTTCCCAGGTATATGAACTAATTTCTACTGTTTCGCCGTTATCCAGTTTGGCAGTGATTATCATGTCTCCTTCATCATCTTTCTCAAACCCCAATACTTTACCGATAGTGCCATTAATCCACCGCCCATGAGCATCATTATTTAAAAGCATTATCTGAGCACCTTTTTTTAGTTTCAATTCTTCGGCTGTCGGCATGGATTCTTTGCCGAAATCTCCTTCTACCAGCCCCCGCGCTTTCCAAACTTTGCCTGACAGTTGGGCAAGTCGCCGTTCATTGATCTGATTGGACATTTCATTAGTGCTGGTAAGCGAAATATAAAAATCATCGGCAGACACTTCAAAAGACGGATCACAGCGTTTATTGAATAGCGCAATATCGTCATCAGTTATGGAGTTATTGCGAATAGCATTGAGCAGTCGGACAAAATCGTCATCCTTCTGCCGATAGACTTTTTCCAGCTCGATAAATTCCATATCTAGTTGATCAATGATCTTCGCGCTGAAAAAATAAGGGCTGTCGTAGAGAGATTTGAAAATTTCGCGCTCCGTGCCGGTGACAACAGGCGGCAATTGATAGAGGTCGCCAATGAAGATCATCTGCACACCACCAAAGGGGCGTTTGGAATCAGGACCGTTCAGGCGCAAAAATTTATCCACACAATCCAGCAAATCAGCCCGCACCATGGAAATTTCATCAATGATGATGGTCGTCAACTTTTTATAAATAGATATCTTTTCTTTACCCGTAGCCCTTTTTTTCTTGATGGCGGCAGGCGTTACACCCGGTTTAAAGTGAAAAAAAGAATGAATTGTCTGCCCGCCTACATTAACAGCGGCAACACCGGTCGGCGCCAGAATAATGACGTTTTTTTTCGTGTTGTTATGAAAATAACTAAGCAGAGTTGATTTACCGGTGCCAGCCCGACCTGTGATGAAGATATTCTTATCAGTCTTTTCCATCATATCCAGCGCACACTGGAATTCGGAATTAAAATCAATTTCCACAGGTATTTTTGTTTCAATCATGGTTTCCCCCGCTAAAGTACATCTAATTCATAGGCACAATTCATCTTGGGATTCAATAATCTTTATTTTTGTTACAACGTAATAAATGTACTTGGAGGGATTTTTTCTTGATTTCAAGGAAATATTTTTTCATAGTAGCCTACAAATCGGTAACAAAAAGACTAAAGCTAACAAAAGCAATCTAGCTAATCGCGGCGCTTAGGTTGATTTTCTCGTTAAGGTTTTTTCCCGACGTACAGACAGGCTATGCCAAAAGTGAGGGGATATATTTTAACTTCGGATATACCGGTTTCCTGCATGATGGCGGCAAATTCTTCAGGCGAAGGAAAGTTCATGATCGAATCGGCAAGATAGTGATACGCCGCGGCATTTTTAGAAAATATTTTTGCCAGCAGGGGAAGCAAATAATTCAGATAAATATAATAAAAAAATTTGAAAAAACGGTTTTGAATAAACGTCATCTCCAGAATCATTATCTGTCCTCCCGGCGCTGTGACACGCAGCATTTCCCGCAGCGCGTCCGCTCTTTTGGGAATATTTCTAATCCCGAACGCCATTGCCGTAACATCAAAAGAATTCTCGCAAAGAGGCAGACTCAGGGCATTCCCCTGAATAAGATTTATCCTGTTTAAGAGGCTTTTTTTCTTTATCTTGTCATTTCCCGCCCTCACCATTGGATAAACAAAATCAACGGCGGCAACAGATATATTGCGGTGCTCAAGGCAGGCGTTTATTGATAAATCTCCCGTGCCGCACGCAATATCAAGAAATCTGTTGGTTTTGAAGAAAACCATTTTTTTAATCGCGAAACGGCGCCAGGCAATATCGCGGCGCAGGCTCAACACGTGGTTTAAAAAATCATACCTACCGGTAATAGTCGAAAAGACTTCTTTCACCATGCCGACACGTTCTGCGTCACTAATGGTTTTTACCGAGGGATATTTCTTGACTGTTGATTTTTGCATTTACAAAAATTCCTTTACCGCCGGAAGAACAAAATAATTCAGGTTCAAATCCAATCTCTGATCAGTCCTTTTTCCTGAAATATTTGTATAACGGCGGCTGAGTTTTCGACTGTAAATCCAATACGCCACCATTTATCGCGAAGATATGCGAAAAAAATCATATCGCGTTTGTACCTCTGGAAATCTCTGGAAAACCAGGTATGAAAATCTCCCGTTCCATGAAAGCGGAATTTACCATTCCAAATGGTAGGCTCTTTGACGATGATTTTTTCAATACAAGGGAAAAAGACTAATTTATCGCGTTCAAAAATATCATAACGTTTGAATAATATGTTTTCACCGGTAATTGTAACCAACGAATCAGAATAAATTGTTTCAGCATCCAATTGTTTTCACTCTACATAAATAAATTTAATTATTTATCGCGCACAAGAACCGAATTGGCGTGAGCATCCAGACCTTCTATCTGAGCAAAGTGAGCTGTTTGCCTGCTCAACTTTTTAAATGCCTTCTGTGAAAAGGAAAGAACGCTCATACGTTTATAGAAGTCATAAACGCCCAGTGGAGATGAAAAACGAGCTGTGCCTCCCGTAGGTAAAATATGATTTGTACCGGCCAGATAATCACCCAATGCTTCCGGCGTAAAAGAACCCAGAAAAACGGAACCGGCATTTCTGACTTTCCCTAAAATCTTTGCGGGATTCTCCACCATTAATTCTAAATGCTCGGGCGCGAAGAGATTGGCGATATCCAGAGCTTCATCAACGCTTTCGGTAATAATGATCGCACCGTATTTAT
>JBEKUA010000242.1:0-2952 GCA_049515495.1 Smithella sp.
AATCCGGGCCGGAAGCTTTAAATGTTTTAAGAAGTAATGGCTTGTAGATTTTACTATACAGGTCAAGATCACCTACGGAAAGCGCGCCCAATGTTTCGCCATGATAGGCATCAGTAATGGCGACAAAGCGGATTTTATCCGTATGGCCGGTCTGTTGGTGATAATGAAAACTCATTTTCAGGGCGGCTTCCACCGCTGATGATCCATTGTCGGTAAAAAATACTTTGTCGAGTCCTGCCGGTGTAATACGAACAATCTCTTCTGCCAGTTCAATGGCAGGCGGATGAGAAAAATTGGCAAAAATAACATGTTCAAGTCTCTGTGCCTGCCGTCGCAGAGCTTTGTTTATTCTGTCATTACTGTGGCCGAAGAGATTTACCCACCATGAAGAAACAGCATCAAGATAGGCCTTGCCTTCCATATCATACAAATATGCCCCCTTACCTTTTTTAATCACAATAGGAGGAAATTCTTCATAGTCCTTCATCTGCGAACAGGGATGCCAAATATAATGCAAATCTCTTTTCTGCCATTCATTCATTTTTTGTCACCATTCATATTAACTGTTTGCCTGTAATCTATTTCCGGTACCATTCAGGATTCCAATTTCCTTCCCGATGGCCGTTATAGAATCAATAGCACGCGTCAAATCATCAATCGTGTGGGTAGCCATGATACTAATCCGCAGGCGGCTGGTGCCCTGCGGAACAGTTGGCGGACGAATGGCCGAAACAAAGATATTTTTTCCCATCAATCTATTGCTGAAATTTACCGTCAGTTCAGGTTGACCAAGAACAATGGAAATAATTTGAGTGGGACAATCCTTGATATGGAAACCTGCCTCTTTGAGTCTTTTCCTGAACCAAGCGGAATTGGTCATCAGGGACTGCCGCAAACAGGGTTGGGCTTGAACAATTTCCAGTGCCTTAAGCGATACGGCAACGGTTGCGGGTGAGAGCGCTGTAGAAAAAATAAAACTGCGGGCTTTATTGGCAAGATAATCAATCAAATCGCGATTCCCGGCAACAAAACCGCCTTCACTGGCTAATGCTTTACTGAAAGTTCCCATCTGAATATCAATTTCATTTTGCAAACCAAAATAGTCCGCTGTCCCTCCTCCATTTTCTCCCAAAACGCCAGTCGCATGAGCATCGTCAACCATCAACAGCATATTGTACTTTTTCGCCACTTGGACAAGCTCCGGCAATGGCGCAATATCACCATCCACACTAAAGAGCCCGTCTGTGACAACCAAAGCCCGCTTGCCGCGACGGCTATGCGCCTTTTTCTCCAGATCAGAGGCATTGCAATGTTCATAGATGACGATTTCTGCACCGCTAAGCTTACAACCATCGATGATACTGGCATGATTGAAACGGTCGGAGAAAATCACCCAGTCTTTCCCTGCAATACTGGATATGGCTCCGATGTTTGCCATATAACCTGTATTGAAAAGCAGCGCCGCTTCTGCTCCTTTAAACGCGGCGATTTCATTTTCCAGTTTCTTATGCACTTCATAACTGCCCGTGGTCAGTCTTGAGCCGCCTGAACCGACACCATATTCTTCAATAGCTTCTCTTGCCGCCTGCTTGAGGCGGAAATCATTGCAAAGCCCAAGATAGCTGTTGGATGAAAGCATCAGATAGTCTTTGCCCGCTATTTTTACGTAAGGCTGTTGTGGAGATTGCAGATACTTCATTTGACGGTAAAGACCGCTTTTTTTAATCCGTTCAAGCTCATCTTGAAACATTTTCATCCTATGTCCTCTACAACTCATCCATTTCGGCCATAATTTGATCAATAACTATTGATTTTTCAAACACTTCTTTAAGATTCCCTATTTGACACTTTTCTGTATCAACACCTCTTAGCGCGGGTATAGTTATAACCGCGGGAACACCGGCAAGCACGGTGATGG
This sequence comes from Smithella sp., assembly GCA_049515495.1. GTDB lineage: Bacteria > Desulfobacterota > Syntrophia > Syntrophales > Smithellaceae > Smithella. The sequence continues at coordinate 1,919 of JBEKUA010000242.1, forward strand.
TTTCCGCATTATCTGTCTCCAATAAACTCCGGGTGCTTCCGTTGATGATAATTCCCTTGATTTTTAAACCAACACTGCGAGCAAAATGCACTGACAAGAGGGTATGATTGATTGATCCCAAGCCGGCATTGGCAACCAACAGACAAGAAAAGCCGAGTTCTTTGATGAGATCATACTGCATATATCCTTCATCATTTAAAGGCACTGCTAAGCCGCCGGCTCCTTCGGCGATGATCCATTCATAACATTCTTTTAAATGTTGGAAACGGTCTTTGATCACCCCAACATCAATGGGCATCTGTTCCAAACGCGCGGCCAGATGCGGCGACACTTCATTTTTAAAAACAAACGGGGTTATATTTCCCGGTTCCTCGCTAAAGCCGGAAGCTGTTCTGACAAATACTGCATCTATTGCTTCAGTAATGCCATTTATAACAATAGCGCCGCTGGCTACGGGTTTGAAATAACAGCTTCGGTATTTTTGTGCCAGCATCAAATGCATGAGTCCTGCAGAAACCACTGTTTTACCGACTTCTGTATCTGTGCCGACGATATATATTCCTTTAGGCATCGAACAACCTCAATGTTAAAGTTTTACTAGCAAAGTTATACCAGGTTTAATATAACTTCCAGAGGAAATTACAGATGTTTTCAAACAGTGATATTTGCGCCGTAACTTCCCTTTTCTGCCCGCCTGAATAATCTGCATGAAATCATCCTCCGGGGGATTGACATTTAGACTCATTTCTTCTAATAATCGCATAAAAAGATATCATAGGAATTTATGAATTTAATAGATAAAACAAAATTTGAAATTATCAAAGAGATGAAATCTGTCAGCTCTGCCGAAGCGCTGGAACTTTTCATTGAAGCTGCAGATCACCCATGGATGATCCTGGCCGCGGCATCAGAAATTCGAGAACACTTCAAAGGCAAAGAAATCATTCTCTGCGGCATTACCAATGCCAAATCAGGGAAATGCTCCGAGGACTGCAAATTTTGCGCGCAATCTTCACATTACAAGACAAATGTAC
>JBEKUA010000243.1:0-2951 GCA_049515495.1 Smithella sp.
GTAAAGGCGCTGCCTAAAACGCGCTCAGGAAAAACCCTTAGGAGCACAATGCGCAAAATAGTTGACGGCAAAGATTATGTGGTTCCGTCTACAATTGACGATCCTTCCGTACTGGAAGCTATCGCCGAATCGGCCAGAACAATCGGCTACGGGAAAAAATAAATCCTCAAATAAATTTTCTCACAAGATGACAAATAGAATCGTTTTTAAGGGTTCTATTTGTCTATTTTCAGCAGATATTCAATGCGTTCTAAAAGCGGAGGATGAGAATAATAGAACCATACATACATCGGATGAGGATGCAGATTTGACAGGTTGTCTTTGGCCAAACGCTTGAGGGCGTTTATCATGGGCTTAGATGTTCCGACCAAGTCTATGGCCATTTTATCGGCCTCACGTTCATATCGGCGCGTTATCGCCGCGCCCAGAGGGCTAAAGAAAAATCCGATACAACTTAAATAAAGCGAAATCAGCAATAAACCTGCGTAAACAGGCGTGTATTTCAATCCGAACGCGCCGTATAATGGCGGCCAGTTGACAACCAGATAAATAAAATAGAAACCGGCAAGCGACATGGCGATCATGAATATCAATTGTTTCAAGATATGTTTCTTTTTCCAGTGGCCTATTTCATGGGCAAGCACTGCCAGTATTTCTTCCTGAGAATGCGAAGCAAGCAAAGTGTCGAACAGTACAATGCGCTTCGTTTTACCGATACCCGTAAAATAGGCGTTGGTGTGTTTGGAACGTTTACCCTCATCAACCTGATAAATTCCTTTAGCCTTTAATCCGACTTTCTTCAGCAATGATGTGATTTCTTCTTTAAGAAACTCATCTTTTATTGGTTCATATTTATTAAAGAGCGGCGCGATTACCACGGGATAGAGCCACATCAGTAATATCTCGAATGAAGTAAAAAATATCCAGGCCCAGAACCACCAGCTTTTAGGCAAGTAAAGAATAAAAACCATAAAGGCGGAAAGCATCAATCCCATTAAAACAGCGGAAATAAGCACGGACTTTATCAGATCGGTTAGCCAGAGTTTCCATGTAATTGTGGAAAAACCGTATTTCTTTTCCAAAATAAAAGTGTGGTAAATATCGAAGGGGATTCCGGCGGCACCGCCGATTGCCGACAGCACTCCGAAAAAAATCAGCGCCTGCCAGATTATGTGCAATGGCAATCCTGCCAGTTTAGCAACTAAAACCGGCAGCACAAGAAACAATATGGCGAGTTCCAGAATATCCTCCGCTAAATTTTCTTTAGTCTCCAAACGCGAGTTATCATAAGTATAATTCACCATTTTTGCCAGAATAGTCTCATCAATTATGCCATGAAAAACAGGCGGAATCTCTTTGCCGTGATTTCGCAGATGCCTGATATTGAGTTGCTGTAAAATAAATCGCCAGATTATCCGGCCGAGAAATAAAATCAAAAATAGAAGTAAAAGCGTCTTTTCCATAAACCATCCCTCTCTAAAATATTTTTTCGTAAAACTCCAATTCCAAAAGCAAAGTCCGGCTCATGCAAAGCAAAGCATATCGGAATTGGCAAGTTGAAAAATCCCGCATCGCTTTAGAGTATGAACTCTCAAGTTTATTAGCTTATTTTGCGGTTCATACCTATGGTAAAATACATGATCATAATTTGCCTCTCAAGAGGGAAATTATCTGTGTAATTATCATTTTGCAATGTTAATTTAAGCAAACCGCTGATTTTCATGAGATCATCAAAATTCCTGTTACCACTTTTTCTTGACACACACTACACTCTTCCCTATACTCCCACAACCAAAAAGCAGGCCAGACTAAGAAACAAAAACGACGCATAGTAAGATGGTCGCTTATGTATCGGCGAAGCGCTTGTCCGATAGGTAAATATAGAGGTAATGCGTATGAACGCGCTGATTGATACAATTAACCATCTGATTAACCGTCCTCATCCTTTTGCTGTATATTTTTATCCGGGAGAAAGGGAACCGGAAATAATTTTACAGCAAACAAGCGATATACATAAATTAATTTGTTTCAATGACTTGAATAATTACAAGGGGTTTGTCTTTGCCCCCTTTTTCATTTCCGATCATTATCCCCTGATTATTATTGATCCGGATATTCACCTGAAAGGATCTCAGGCCATTACCGGACTGCTGAATCGTTTCCCGCCCGATAAGCTCTTGAGAACCAAACATACTAAGGCGGCTAATTGCGATATCATCAAGTCGGACTATCTTCAATCGTTAAACAAGTTGATTGATCAGATAAATGCCGGAAAAGTTGACAAAGTAATCATTTCCAGAACCATATCTGCAAATATTTCCAAAGATCATACTATCGGCGATTTATTTATGAAATTGAAGGAGAGTGTTGATAGCGCTTTTGTTTATCTTGTTTCCTTGCCGGGTATAGGCATGTGGATGGGTGGAACGCCGGAACTATTGTTGGCAAAAACAAACGGGGTATATCAAACTGTTTCACTTGCCGGCACCGTCCCGGTAAATGGAGAAAATCATGAAATAGAATGGTCTTCGGGAATGAAACGGGAGCAACAAATTGTCACGGACTTTATTGCAAACAACTTAAGATTATTTCAAATCGAAAACTATTCTCAAAGCGGGCCGTTTACCGAATACGCGGGTAATGTCGCCCATCTTAAAACCACCTTTGAGTTTTCCGGCAATAAAATAGACGAACAGCTTATGCCATTTATTGCTGCGATACATCCGGGACCGGCCATTTGCGGTTTTCCGAAAGAGACGGCAAAAAACTATATACTGAACAATGAAAAACACCAGCGGGAATACTATTGCGGATTTTTGGGCAATTGGAAGATGGGAGATGAACTGCGGTTGTTTATAAATATCCGCTGTATGAAAATAGTGGATGATCGCGCCGTTATATATGTCGGAGGGGGCATCACATCCAGTTCAGTGCCGGAGAGTGAATGGTAC
>JBEKUA010000244.1:0-2921 GCA_049515495.1 Smithella sp.
CATCTGGAAAGGCTTTCTAAAGAAGGAGAAACGGGACGGCGTAAAATTACTCAATATACCCGTTATGGAACAGTTCTTTTAAGTATGATTCAGGGTTTTGGTATTGCTTTTGGTTTACAGCAAATGACTGGGCCGTCGGGCGCTCCGATTGTTTTGCAGTCCGGCTGGTCATTTATAATCCTGACAGTTATCACATTAACTTCCGGCACAGCCTTTATTATGTGGCTTGGCGAGACAATTACGGAAAAAGGTATTGGCAACGGTATATCGCTTATAATTTTTGCCGGTATTATTTGTCGAATACCTGCGGCAATTGGTGGTACATTCAGATTGGCTGCAGCCGGTGAACTGGGCGTACTGGTCATTTTATTTGTTACCATATTAATGGTATTAGTAGTAGGCGCAATTGTTTTTGTTGAAGGTGGTCAACGCCGAATTCCCGTGCAATATGCTAAAAGAATAGTGGGGCGTAAAATGTATGGCGGTCAAACCACACATCTGCCTCTGAAGGTAAATACTTCAGGAGTTATTCCTCCGATTTTTGCATCATCGGTGATTATGTTTCCGGCTACCATTGCAAATTTTGCGCCGCAGGGCTGGATGCAAACTATTGCCGGACATTTAAAACCTGGTCAGCTTGTTTATGAAGTTCTTTATGTAGCTTTTATCTTTTTCTTCTGTTTCTTTTATACGGCAGTTACCTTTAAACCCGATGATGTTGCCGATAATATGAAAAAATTTGGTGGTTATGTGCCGGGTATAAGGCCAGGCAAAAAAACAGCTGAATATATTGAAAACGTTCTGGAAAGATTAACTTTTAGTGGTGCTATTTACGTTTCGATAGTATGTGTGCTGCCCAGTGTTCTAATTGCTAAACTGAATGTTCCTTTTTATTTTGGTGGAACGGCGCTATTGATTGTTGTTGGTGTGGCAATGGATACAGCCAGTCAAGTTGAATCGCATTTACTTACAAGGCAATACGAAGGATTCATGAAAAAAGGACATATTGCCCGCAGGAGATAACGGAAGATTGTTGGTTATTAATAATGGTAATTTTGAAACTTCCGGATGAAATTGAAAAAGCGAGAGCAAGTAATCGTATCGTTGCAGAGGTTTTAAGTAAGCTCAGGGAAAAAGTAAGACCGGGTGTCAGAACAAGGGACTTGGATAGATTTGCCGAGGAAATTTCTCAAAAAAGAGGAGCCAAGCCGGCATTTAAAGGTTACCATGGTTATCCTTATTCCCTTTGTATCTCGGTAAATGAAGTAGTAGTACACGGAATGCCTTCAGAAGAGAGCGTATTGAAAGAAGGCGATATTGTGGGACTTGATTTTGGTGTTTGTTATCAGGGTTTTTTCGGTGATGCGACTATAACGTTGCCAGTAGGCAAAGTGAATGAAAAAGCCTTAAGGCTTATACAAGTTACTGAACAGAGTCTATACGCAGGTATAGAACAAGCCAAAGATGGTAATAGACTGGGCGATATATCAGCTGCTGTTCAATGCGTAGTGGAAGATGCCGGTTATTCGGTAGTCAGAGATTTTGTTGGTCATGGAATAGGTAAAAATCTGCATGAAGATCCGCAGATTCCTAATTTTGGGAAAAAAGGACGAGGAATAGAACTGAAAAGAGGTATGATTTTGGCCATTGAGCCGATGGTAAATGCCGGGAAATATAAAGTAAAGGTTTTGCCGGATGGCTGGACAGTGATTACAGAGGATGGAAGTTTATCGGCTCATTTTGAGCACTCGGTAGCAATTACTGATAACGGACCGGACATATTAAGTAAATTGAATTGATGATTTCCTTAATTTGAAAGGTAAAATTATTTAAGTGACAGATAAAGAGTATGGCCAAAGAGGAAGCAATAGAAGTTGAAGGTCGGGTTATTGAGCCATTACCCAATGCAATGTTCAGGGTAGAGCTTGAAAACGGGCATAAAGTGTTAGCTCATATATCCGGTAAAATGCGTATGCATTTTATCAAGATATTGCCGGGGGATAAAGTGACGGTAGAACTTTCCCCTTATGATTTAACCCGGGGCAGAATTACTTATAGAACTAAGTAAAAATATTTTTTTACTGAAAATAAGGAGTCAAAATCGTGAAAGTAAGATCGTCAGTGAAAAAAATATGTGAGAAATGCAAAATAGTCAAACGCAAAGGAGTTTTGCGGGTTATCTGCGAAAACCCCAAGCATAAGCAGCGTCAGGGCTAGTTTTTAACATTCAGGAGGTTTATAGGTGGCACGAATTTCAGGTGTTGATTTACCGAAAAATAAAAGAATGGAAGTTGCTTTAACTTATATTTATGGCATCGGCAAAACAAGGGCAAAGCAAATCCTGAAAGATTCGGGTGTTAGCCCGGATACAAAGACTGACGAACTGGCCGACTCTGAAATATCGGCAATCAGAGGCATCATTGATAAAGAGGGCAAGGTGGAGGGCGATCTGCGCAGAGAAGTATCCATGTCAATCAAACGATTGATGGATATTGGCGCTTACAGGGGACTGCGGCATCGTAAGGGACTTCCGGTCAATGGACAGAGGACGCACACCAACGCTCGAACAAGAAAAGGTCCGCGGCGCGCTATTGCAGGCAAGAAAAAGTAATTTGGAGGCATAATGGTTAAGGCAGTCAGAAAAACTGGCAAAAAAAAGGAAAAGAAAAATATTACCGATGGTATCGCGCATATTCAATCCACGTTTAATAATACTATTGTTACAATAACTGATTTGAGTGGTAATGTCATTGCATGGTCGTCGTCCGGATTACAGGGCTTTAAGGGTTCGCGTAAAAGCACTCCTTTTGCCGCGCAAATGGCTGCGGAAGATGTTGTGCGTAAAGCCAAGGAGCAGGGAATGCGCAGGGTGCAAGTATATATAAAAGGTCCCGGATCAGGGAGAGAATCGGCATTGCGAT
>JBEKUA010000245.1:0-2917 GCA_049515495.1 Smithella sp.
TTTTTTCGACTTCTTCTGCGCTCTGGCCTGGTATACCGCAAAGCAGGTATATGCCTATTTCGCTGGTTTTATAACCGGCGTCTTTTAAATGGCTCACGGCAAGACGAAGCTCTTCGTTCTTCACTTTCCCTCCGGTTTTAATCTGCCTGTTTAAGTCGGATGTTTCAAAACCAAAGCGAATAGTCTTGAATCCGGAATTGTAGAGTAAAACGCTTAGCTCTTTGTTGATTTCCCGCAGATGCAATCCATTGGGACAATGGAACTGGCAGGATAACTTTCTTTTTTTTACTTCTTTGAGCAATGGTATAATCATTTCATGCGGTTTAACAAGCAGTGCGTCGTCATAGAAGCTGAAATTAATAACGCCGGATTCTTTTTGCCAGTATTGTATTTCGTCAGCCACTTTTACCGGATCGCGTTGCTGAAATTTATCTTTAAGAATATGTGAAGAGCAATAGCTGCAGCGATAAGGGCAACCAAGAGAAGTAATTAACGGTAATTGTTCTATTTTACGTATTAAATCGAAAGCAGGGTAGGGCAGCGAATCAAGATTATATTCATCGGGTGTAAATACAGGTTCTTCATTAAATAATTTTTGCAGTAACCGCAGAACTTGTATTTCTCCAGAGCCCGCGATTACATAATCAGCCCCGGAAAAATTAACGGCATGGCTGTAACAGAGCGTCGCGTATTTACCGCCAAGTACAATGGGAACAAAAGGCAGGACTTCTTTTATTATTTTAATTGCCTCAAAAACTCCGGGATACCAGTACGTCATCATAGAAGTTATCAAAACAATATCTGCATCTTCATGTTTCTTGAGCTCGTTCATGAATATTTCCGGCAATATTCCGTAGCGGCAATAATTTCTGTCAATCATTTTCAGAGAATCGGGAGTGGGAATAACCTGCCGGAAGAATTTCCCGTCGCCGTAAGAATGGCGCAACGGTTGCTGGCGGCTTCCTTTGGGCATTGCCGGGTGATAAGGGTCAAGGCAATCGATAAAATGAATCCGGTGGCCGTTTTGGCGCAAAAGTCCGCCTAAATACAACAAGCCAAGAGGTTTTAACCAAAAATCGTATGCCGCGAAATCGTAAATCCAGGGGTTTATCAAAAGAATCTTACTCATCGGTGGTTGTTTATCATAGAGGCCGATTATTTACAAAAGTAATAAAGATTGTAGTTTTCACCCGCAAATTTACGCTGATTGAAGTCCCATTGCTTTTTGACACCGGAGTATGTAGAATGTAAAATATAAAATTCCCGACATATACAGAAACACAAATTAACAGGAGGTAAATTATGAAAAAATTTATGGTTAAGTCGAATTTTTTGCGGGCCGTTCTTTTTATTTTTTTGGGCTTATGTTTTATTCCTCAACTGTCTTATGCGACTGCGCCGAAATCTGTAGACCTGGCTTATGATATGGATACGCAAACATTGTCTGTCACAATAAATCACTACACACTATCCGCCGGTTCGCATTATATTAAATATGTAGAAATCAAGAAAAATGGTGAAGTCAACAGCAAAAACGAGTATGGTTCTCAGCCCAAAGGTCCGATTTTTACTTATACTTATAAGATAGCGGCTGCAAAAGGAGACGTTTTCGAGGTCACAGCTACTTGTAATCTCTGGGGTCATAAAACTTCAACATTAACCATACCGTAATTAAACACGTACTTTCCGGATGTGGAATGAAACAACGCAGGACTTTTCCGGAAGGTCTTTGTGAAGAGAACACTTATAGTAATGGTTGCTGCCGCTCTGGAGAAGGGCAGATTTATGGCGGCTCTGGAATTTCTTAAAAAAGCAAAAGAGTATCGATCCTGAAAGGATAGCCGCGATCGGTTATTGCTTCGGCGGTGTTTTTGTTAAATGCAGGGCAAAACTAACTGCGGAGATCGACTATAAATAATCAATCGATCATGGTCCTCCAGAGTTGATTTTGTACAAAAAACCGGTCAATGGATCACCCCAATTTACAATGCCCTTCCTTATTCTTTGATTAAATTGACTTGATGGGCCTTTTATGTTAGTAATCCCATTGCAACAAAAGTCATTTAAAATATATAGTTATTTATTTTGAGGCCCTAAAAGCGTGAAAAAAACGACTTTAATAAAAATATTTTTAAGGTCTTTTTTTATACATACAACGCTTAATTTTCGGAGAATGCAAAACTTGGGTTTTGCAATGGCTATAATCCCGGTTATTCAGGAATTTCGGTTGCAAAAAAAGGAGTCCCGGCAATTGTTGACCACGCACTTACAGTTGTTTAATACCCATCCCTACTTTTCCGCCCCGATAATCGGATCCATTGTCCGTTTGGAAGAAGAACAGGCCTGCACGGGTGAAGACTGTAATGCCCATGCGATTAAGCAAAGCTTTATGGCATCCTATGCCGCTATAGGCGATATTTTTTTCTGGGGCGCTTTGAGGCCTTTTGCATCGATTTTAGCAGTTATTTTAATATATATGGGATTAATAATTGCTCCGGTTGCTTTCCTATTAGTTTATACACCGGCTCATTTCTGGGTAAGATTGAAGGGTTTTATCGAAGGTTACCGGAGGGGGAAAAATGGATTTGAATTTATCCGCTCTCTGGATTTGCCCGGTATTGCCGTAAAAATTCGCTGGATTTCTTTAATTATATTATCTGGTTTAGTTGTCTGGCTGTCGAGAGATTATGGATATTGGCCCTTTATAAAAGTCTCCGGTGTTATTATGAAATTAACGGCGCTGGCAACCGTTATGCTTTGCTTTTTATTGATTAAAAAAGGTATTTCACAAATGTATGTTATTTATGGAGCTGTTGTGATATTTCTCCTTGCTTCCTGGAAAGGACTTTTGATTTGACCGAAGAAATAAGGACTTTAAGATTAAAAAACAAATTGGGACTTCATGCGCGGGCAGCGG
>JBEKUA010000246.1:0-2916 GCA_049515495.1 Smithella sp.
GTGCTGTCCAGACCGCCGGAAAGAAGGGCAACTGCTTTTTTTGAAATATTCATATTAATTTATTCTCTCGCAATATTTCGACATCCTTTGTTTGCGGATAAAAAAATGGTTGCATAAATTATATCACCATACATTCGACGTCATATAATTCGCGTTTTTTATCACATCTGGGACTGTGTGTCATCTGGAAGTCTTTATAAGGTAAAAAGATAATAAACTGAATAGTGTCTACGAAAGTTCATCTGCAACCAATTAAGCGAATTTCTTTATCTGAATAAACAAAGCTTTTTTATCTTAATAGATGGTTAATGTCTAAACGACTGTCAGACATTATTAATCAACCGTTCTATCTCATCACCGTATAATTTTAGTTTTCTCTGCGATAAATATTTTTCGGGACTTTCAGTGTCCTGTGCCAATTCCAGTAAGTTTTTATCCGGCAAAAACATGAATACAGCCCGATTCTCATCCTTCGCCCGATGAAAACGCCAGATATAAAGCCTTTTGATCAACTCTTTCTGCTCTTGATTAAGACAATAGTAACCCTTGATTTTTGTGTGTCCGTGCCGATCGAGTCGTTTTTCCCGCCAATTGGTCTCAGCAATTTTGACAAAAGCTTCCGCGGCGGCATCTTTTAAATCTTTTATGCCCAACGCCGCTGATTGTTTTTCATAAAGCGCCGGAAGGTATATAACATCCTGAACCGCGTACTCCAATTGCTCCTCAGTCAGGGGGCGGCTATCCCAGCGCGAACGTTGTATTTTTTTGTTTTTTTTCAACTCCACGCCCACGAATTCCTTAATCATCTTTTCCAGCGAAAGCTGCTGAAAACCCAAAAGAAGCGCCGCCCTATGGGTATCAAAAATATTTTTGAAATTAAATTTATAATCTCTCTTGAGAAGGCGGATATCGTTATCCGCGGCATGAAGAATCTTAACAATACGTTGATTATCAAAATATTTGCCTAAAAAAGACAAATTCAGGTTTTCAAGAGGATCAAAAACATAGGTTGTGTTATTGGCATGGATTTGAATAAGGCAGAGTATTTCCCTGAAATAACGAAATGAATCATATTCCGTATCTATGCTTAAAACTTTCGCCCGTTCAAAATCATTAACAGCACGTTGCAATTTTTTTTGCGTATCAACAAAAAGCCATTTTGCATCCATGTGGAGCAATCTAACCGAAATGCGAATTTAAAGCTACAAAAATGACAATGTCAGATGAGGAAAAAGATTATCCTGGTAATAGAGCGGCAGGAGTTGAAACACCCCTGCCGCCAAAGTAATACAAAAACGTTAAAACTCGAAGGAAATGCCGCTTTTAAATGTTATTCCCGGCATTGGATAATAGGTATTTGGAGATCCAACTCCGTATGACGGAACATTATACGAACCAAATGACGCATACTTTATATTTCCAAGATTTTCCACTCCGAAGAAAGCCGTCATGTGGATTTTTCCAACAGATGGTTTGTATGAAAGATAAAGATTAATGAGAGTGTATCTATCTAACTTTTCACCAGTGTTATTAAAATCCTGAGACAGATATGAATCCCCTACAAAGTGTATTTCGGGACGTAACATTAGATTGTAAGGTAAATAAATCTCAACACCTGCATTTGCCATCTGGTTGGGTACAAGCCACAGCTCCTTTTTATTATTTTGATATCCCGGCACTGGTTCCTCATAAGTGGCTTTATGATAGGTAAAATTACCGTAAAACTTAGCATATTTCTCCCACAAATAGGAAAGAGAAACCTCGACGCCGTCATGGCGTGTACTTCCAACATTTTCATTTTCACCTTCCCCCGGCTTAGTAGAAACCCACAGGATTTCATCTTCCATATCCATACGGAAAATGGTCAGACCTATTTTCAGGTTATTCAGCGGATAGAATTCAGTGCCTACTTCAATACTTTCACCTTTTTCTTGTTTCAGGTTGGTATTAAACAAAGTACCCTCATTGAAGCCATTAAAACAGGCTATTTCCTCGAGAAAAGGAATGCGATAAACGGTAGCATACTTCGCAAATACTTTTGACTTCGTGTCCCAAAGCCAGGTCAATCCTGCTTCATAAGCTTCGGCATTATAAACATTTTTAGTATTTGTAAAACTGTTGCTGGGGTAGAAAAAATCCGTATTTGACCCACTGATTTCTGTCCGTTCTGACCGGTAACCACTGCTGAGAATGAGGTCTTTCAATATACTGAATTCATCGCGGATATAATATCCTAGACTATCTCTTTCAAAATTGGCAGTGCTTGTTTCAATGGTTTGTTCCCTGTTGCCGTAAAAATCTTTTTCGTAAGGCTCATTATAATAATCCATGCCCACAATAACTTTGTTATTAAATCCAAAGATTTCTTTGGTCAAAATATATTTCGGTGTAATGCCGTATGTGTCGGCGTTGGTTTCGGAATAGGAATACCATGATTCCAAATTCACTTGCATATCTTTTTTACCATACAGAAAATTGATTTCGAACTGCCCCCATGGTCCCCAGAAAGATTTAATGCCGAGATTGACGTTTGTATATTTATCCCGGCCATCATCATCGGGGGTTGCAGTACTGTACAATGCCGGTGGATAATTCTGGTATTGCCGCGGGTTCTGTTCTATCTGTTCTTTTGTCAGCGCACCAGGCATTTGATAGTCTGTTTTATTAAACGAGACACCCAGAGAAACATTCAACAGGTCGTTTGCGGAATATCCCAAATCAAAGCTGCCGCCTTGCGCGGAATATTTCGAACGCTCCCGATAACCAAAGTCAAAGTTATTCTCTCCGTTGACTGCGTATGTCCATTTACCGGTGGCACCATTTACACCAACACGTTCATCATTGAGACCATAGCTCCCCATAAGAACAGACGCATTAAATTTCGGTTCACCTTCGCCCTTCTTGGTAATAATGTTA
>JBEKUA010000247.1:0-2829 GCA_049515495.1 Smithella sp.
GATAGTAGCCGGATTTGCCACGATGAATGGCGCTTACCGTCCGAAAGAAGGACAGCCCCAGGAGCCGCCGGAAAAAACGAGCAGGCCTTTTTCCGTTAATCGGCGGGGGTTCGTTGTTTCCGAAGGAGCAGGTTGCGTGATTATGGCAACAGAAGAGTTTGCCAAAGCATATGGGCTAAAATCAAAAATAGAATTGGCCGGATGTTCAATGACATCGGATGCCAGCCATTTTGTTTCGCCTAATTTGACAACGGTGCAAAGATGCATCGAAGATGCTGTTTCCGATGCGGGATTGCAGCCGGCAGACATTGACGCGGTCAACGCTCATGCGACCTCGACAAAAATAGGCGATAAGGTTGAGGCCGATGCCCTGCGCAATGTTTTCTGCAACAAGGTGCCGCCTGTATCGGCGAACAAATCACAGCTCGGTCACGCGATGGGCGCCTCCAGCGCCATTGAAGCCATACTGGCTATAGAGGGGATGATTAAAGAGACATTATTGCCGACTATTAATTATAGTCCTGACCCGGAAATTGAGATTGACTGTGTTGCCGAAGGGGCAAGAAAATTAAATCAGGAGTTTGTGCTGAAAAACGCGTTTGGTTTCGGTGGATGCAATTCCTGCCTGATTTTGCGCAGACTTGAATAAAGGATAATTGTCATATTATGAAAGCCCCGAAAAATAGAAAAGTTTATGTTGTCGGTTACGGTGCGGCCACCCCGCTGGGGGGCACATTTGAAAAAACATGGAAAAGAGCGATTAAAGGTGAGGCCGGTTTCCGCAAAGTTACCCGTTGTAAAGTGGAATCAGCCTGCAACGTAGTCGGGGAGATACCTGACTGGTACCCGCTGGAACTTGATTTTACCGACGCGAAAGAAGTTTACAACTGGAATGCGGCTTTTGTGATTTTAACGATGGCCGTTTGCAAGGAGGCGCTGCAAAATTCAGGCGTTTCCATTAACACTCAGATTGCTCCGCGGATGGCCTGTCTTATCGGGTCAGCGCTTAACGGATCGGATGCTTTTCGCATTGCCGTACACGATCTGGAGCACCGCGGGCCGCTCAGGGTCAGTCCTTATCTGCTGCCTAATTTATGCGCGAATCTTCCCTCCGGCAAAGCCGGAATGCTGTTGAAATTTACCGGACCTATTTTTTCGCCGCAGGGCGCTTGCGCTTCGGGCAACTATGCGATCGGTATTGGAGCAAGAATGATCAGGGACGGAGATTGCGATTTTGTCCTGGCCGGTGGCGCTGACGCTCCCATTCTACCTGAACTGATTCACGGTTTTGCCAATATGAATGCCACGATTAAGATTAATCCTGATGATCGCGCTTATAATAATCCGGCGCTGGCTTCCCGGCCTTTCAGCGTTGACCGCAAGGGTTTTGTCCTTTCCGAAGGAGCGGGCGTTGTTGTTCTGGCGGCGGAAGAAACGATCCAGGCTTATGGACTTAAACCGAAGGCTGAAGTTTTGGGTGTCGGGTGGACATCGGACGCTCATCATTACACCAGCCCCAACATGTCAACTATTATTCATGCCATCAGGGAAGCTATTGAGGATGCAGGATTGAAACCTGAAGATATCCAATATGTGAACGCCCACGGCACTTCCACGCCCAAAGGCGACGGTACGGAAATAAAATGTCTGCGGGAAGTATTCGGCAGGAAAATAGAAAAAATTCCCATATCCTCAAACAAATCGCAGTTGGGACATACCCTTGGCGCGACCGCGGCCATCGAAGCCGCTTTGACGATCGAAGGAATGAATAAAGGCATTATCCTGCCCACGATCAACTATGTGCCTGATCCTGATTTTTCCGATATCGATGTCGTGTCTGATGGTGCCCGCAAACATAAATACGAAATCGCTCTTTCCAACGCTTTTGGTTTTGGCGGAACGAATTGCTGTGTCATTTTCAGAGGAGTGTGAAATGAAACCCAAGCCATTTAAACCAGAAACATACAATAATGACGAGCGTTACGTGCGAGACCTTACAACCGGTCTTGTCTGGCATCGTTCGAAATACCGGACTTTATATGTTGATACTGATCGTTCGCAAGTGGTTTATCATTCTAATTATCTGCGTTATTTTGAATTTGGCCGCACTTCTCTGATGCGCGACATAGCTTATTCTTACAAAGAAATCGAGGAAAGCGGCTATGTTTATCCTATCTTCGATCTGGGCATCAGTTTTTATCAGCCCCTGTATTACGACGATTTGATGTATATCTATACGCGGCCGGTAAATCTGGAAAGAGTGCGTTTACAATTTAACTACCTGATAACGCATGCCCAGAAGGAACATATAATCTGTATTGGCTTCACAAAACATTGCGCTTTGAATCTGGCGGGTACTCCCGTGGCCATAGATCCGAAAACGGTTCAATTATGGAAATCATTTCCCATTTAAATCAAACTAAGCGGCATCACTGTGACATTGAGGTATACCCCTATCTGCTGGATCACCATTTAGAGGGAAAAGTAATTCTGCCGGCGGTGGAAGCATTAATTGTTCTATCCCGAGCTGTTAAAATCAATTATCCGCAAATAAACATAAGTTGTTTGCAGAAGGCGAGATTTTCACGTTTCTTATCAATTTCGCCGGATACTAAGCGTCAGCCGATATTTATTGATATAGAAAATTCCGGCGATGGCGGCATAATTGCTTCACTTTTGACTTCGGTAAAATCAAAAACCGGCACGATTGTCCGCAAAGTCGAACATGCGAGCGTGGAGTTTCCTACCGCTGATTCCGCTGCTTATCTGCCGTCTTCTTTTCGTATGGTGAAGAAACTGAAAGGAAGTTGCATCAGCGTGAAAAGAAGA
>JBEKUA010000248.1:0-2823 GCA_049515495.1 Smithella sp.
ATCGTTCTCTCTTTGCTGTGAGCGCAGAAAAAGGCGCGTCATTTTATCGCTGGGGAAAATGGAAGTTGTTACACCGCATTCCGCGCCCATATTGGTAATTGTTGCGCGTTCGGGAACCGACAAAGATGCAACGCCTTCTCCGCCGTACTCGAACACCGTGTTGACATTTCCTTTTGTGGTGAAAATTTCCAACACTTTGAGAATAACATCTTTAGCGGAAACCCACGGATTGAGCTTGCCGGTAAGATTGATTTTAATAACTTCAGGACAAATCAGATAAAACGGTTTTCCCGCCATGGCCAGAGCCACATCAAGCCCGCCCGCGCCGATAGCAATCATGGATAACGCTCCGCAGGTGGGAGTGTGACTATCCGAGCCGATCAGTGTTTTTGCCGGTTTGCCGAACCGCTCTAAATGAATCTGGTGGCAAATGCCGTTTCCGGGGCGGGAAAAAACAATACCGTATTTTTGCGCCACACTTTGGAGATAGCGATGATCATCCGCGTTTTCAAAACCTATCTGTATGGTATTATGATCAATATAGCTGACGGACAGCTCCGTTTTTACTAATGGCACATTCATGGCTTCAAATTGCAGATAGGCCATGGTGCCTGTGGCATCCTGAGTCAGGGTCTGGTCAATACAAATGCCGATTTCTTCACCGGGCACAAGAACACCGGAGATTAAATGTTGCGAAAGAATTTTTTCAACTAAATTATTTCCCATTTTTCTGTTCCTCAAACGGAAGAATTAAAGAGATAAAGCATTTATAGCCGCGAACTTATATAATAAACTCATCGGATAATCAACTAACAAAAAGTTGTAACAAAGGATAAGATAAAAATTAACGGGCTTTGTAATTTCACAAAGCCCGTTGTTAATTTATACACTTGATTTAAACGGTCGCGGCTGTGCCTTTAGGCGCCGGTGTTGCTATCTAATCCCTTTATCCGCACGGCGCGCTGAAATCTTTTTTGATAATAAGGAGTATCCAGACTGTCAACACGAACGCCTCTTTTCTTGGAAGATGCGTGCACAAATTCATTATTTCCAATGTAAATTCCCACATGCCCTAATGAACGTTTTGTATGGAAAAAAACGAGATCGCCCTGAGTAAGATTTTCTCGGGATATACTGATGCCGACCTTGGATTGCTGGGCAGCGTTACGAGGCAATGTTACATCAAAAATTCGATAAATCTTCTGGACAAAGGATGAACAATCAATTCCTTTCAGGGATGAGCCGCCGAATCTATAAGGCGCGCCGATGAAACCGGTTGCCACTTTAACAAATAACTGCATTTCATCGGGACTGTTCCATTTTCCAAGAAGTTCTCCCTTCCTTTCCGGTTCATCATTGCTTGCTTCAGTAGTTTCTTTTGTATCGTTTTCGTTCACAACGTCCGGTGTAGCATCATCTTCTTCCGCCGTTAAATCATTATCTTCCGGTACAGGCTCTGATTTTGCCGATACATAAGTTGATTTTGCCAGAACAATTTTTTGACCGACGTGTAAACTCTTATTATTGATATGGTTAAGAGCCGCGATTTGTTTCATGGGGTGATGCGTTCTTTTGGCGATTCTGGATAATGTATCACCTTTTTTGACGGTATAGTAAACCGGTTTAGATTTTGACTTTGCAGAGTGTTTTGAAGAACTTCCCACGGAGCCTTCTTCCGAGGAAATATTTAAAATCTGCTTTGGTTTAATTCTGGATTTTTGGAGATTGTTGGCTTGCTTTATTTCATGAAGGCTAACGCCAAATTTTTTGGAAATGCTGTAAAGGGTGTCGCCATTTTGAACTCTGTATTGAATAGCAAGAGCGTTTGAACTAAAGATACTAAATAATAAAAGAAGAACAAAAAGTCCTGAAAATACAATGATCTGCCGTTTCATAATGAAATGCCTCCTTATTTATGGGGGGTATTATCCTACTAACGGTGTACATATTTCGATTTAATTTCATATTTTTAACCGAAAAACGAATACCTTGTTACTGTACACACTAACCTTACATTCTTTTAAAAATGTACCACCAACCGCGCAATTCCTGAAAACCCTACTAAAAAAAGGTCGGCCTGTCAAACTTATTTTACAATACGGTGTTGCTTTTATATTATAACAATATGTTTATATTCATTAATTAGTAAAAAGAGGCCCTCTTTCAACGCTACAAATTATCATTGGATTTTATGTGGATTTTCGGTTATTCCAATGCCTGTCTTAAACGATCCGCCGGCCACGTTTGTCATTTGCCTGGTAGAGTTTAAGACCATCAAAATTTGTAAAAGGATTATTATGCATATTTTTTGGAAAATTATTTCTGTAACCCTGATTTTAACCATCACATATTTTGTTGTTGATATAGGCCGCTATTTTATCTATCCGAATGTTGCCGATCTTAAGAAAAATTGTCCCCGCAAGACAGCTTTTATGGAATACAGGGAACAAATCTGGAAAGAAAAGGGGATAAAGAAAAATATTACAAGTACTTGGGTTCCTCTTTCGAGAGTTTCGCCTTATGTAATGAAAGCTGTAATTATCGCCGAAGATGATAAATTCTGGTCTCACGAAGGATTTGACTTCGATGCCATGCAGAAAGCATTGGAGAAAGACATCAAAAAAAAGAAATTTAAGGCTGGCGGCAGCACAATTTCGCAGCAACTGGCAAAAAATTTATACCTTTCTCCCGCTAAAAATCCTGTCAGGAAAATCAAGGAGGCAATACTTACCTGGCGTCTGGAGAGAGCGTTAAGTAAAAGAAGAATTATGGAGCTTTACTTGAATGTGGTTGAATGGGGCGATGGCGTTTTCGGCATTGAAG
>JBEKUA010000249.1:0-2821 GCA_049515495.1 Smithella sp.
CGTTTCTTTTTATCAATTTTCTATTCTTTCATTGGATGTTGGTTTCTGGGACATATTTCTTCCTCAGTTTCTGCAGGGAGTGGGTTTCGGCATGATCTTTGTTTCTCTCAGCACGGCAGCTCTTTCCACAATCGAAAAACAGATGATGACGGCGGCCACAGGACTTTATAACGTTGTCAGGCAGGTTTTCGGCAGTATCGGCATCGCGCTGGCCGCTACTATTCTTGACCGCGGCGATAATTTCAATCGCGCAAGGCTGATGGAACACATCACCGTTTTCGGAGACAGCACCAATCAAATGCTGAGATCGCTCACACAATATTTTTATTCGCGGGGAATGGACATGGCTGACGCTCAGAATAAAGCGCTCAAAGCGGTTGAAGAAATAGTAATGAGACAGGCCAGCATGCTTTCTTTCAATTATCTATTTTCTCTAATCGCGGCGCTTTTCATAATATCCATTCCGTTGATTTTTTTAATAACCGATTCCCATAGAGACATAAGGCCGGAAGTGATCGTTGAATAAAGTCAGAGGAGGCGAGTATGACGGAAAAAACAGCAATTACCATATCCAGGCAGATGGGTAGCGAAGGCACTTATATCGGTTACCAGGCGGCCCAGAAACTGGGGTTTAAGTATCTGGACAGGGAAATACTGCAACTGGCGGCCAAAGAGATGGGATTAGAACCGCAGATGCTGGAAAATTTTGACAGCAGATCTGTTCCTCTGCTCGAAAGGATTATCAATTCCTTTTGCTTCGGCGCTCCGGAGGTGCCCGCGGTGCCGTCATTTAAAAAACCGATCTACAATAAAGATTTATTTGCTCTGGAGAGCAATATCATAAGACAGATTACCGGTCAGTGCTGCGCGGTTATTGTCGGCCGGGGCGGATTTTATATTTTAAAGGATAGACCCGATACGCTTCATGTGTTTGTTCACGCGCCTTTTGATTATCGCGTCGAACGCATCATGAAAGAGCAAAAAATGGAAGAGAAGAATGCGCGGACCATGGTGCAGGAATCGGATCGTACCAGAACCAAATTTATCCGCGATATGCTGGGCATCGACTGGATGAACGCACGCAATTTTCATCTGTGCCTTGATTCCAGCGTAATCGGTGTTGCGGCCGGCGTGGAAATGATAACTGACTTAGTGAAAAAGAAGGCCATTGAATCATAAAACGGCCGAATTAATTTCTTTTGTGTGTTTTAATTTTCAGCAATTGCATAATTTTATCACTTGCCGGAAGCAGTAGGGATTGCGTCTTCGGTGAGAAACTGCGTTTAAAATCGAAATCGTGCGCGCGAACGGATACAATGTATGCCTCGGGCTCATGTTGATAAAGAGTTTTTAAAAAGGCCAAAAACGCATCCGGTGTCAGATGATGAGTAAAAGTTGAACAGACGTATTGGGGGGTTACCTTTGAACAATTCAAATCCTCCATATCATCACCGGCATGAGCATCGACAAAAATGATTTGTTCATAGCCTGCGATCAATTCCATAATTTCAGGAACAAGTTGGGGTAAAAATATTGAATCAATTTCCCCGTCAAGGTTTTCTAAACCCATGTCTCCATCTTCCAGAATCTTTTGACCCAAATTTTGCCTTACAAGATTGATTACTTCACAGGCGACGCCATCGTCAGACCGGTCGATATTACCGTATCCAATTATAATAGTTCGGGGCATAAACTCTCTTTCCTTACCAAGTTGCCTTATTCGGCTGACTTTGCTGTCTGCCCGTGCGGCAGATCCCATCCAACCCGGCATCAACAAAAAATGCAGACCGGAACATTGTAGCCAGTCTGCATTTCCTTATTAATTATATCATTCTTTAACGGCTGATCCTGTCAAGTTCAGTGCCATCCGCCGACAGAAGTCTGATTTCCAAAGGCATTCTGCCGATGGCATGCGTAGAACAAGATAAACACGGGTCATAACAACGAATAGCCGCCTCCACTCTGTTTAACATGCCTTCGGTGAGTCTGCTTCCGACAACGTAAGCTTTAGCCACCGAACCTGCCGCTGTGTGCATAGCCCAGTTATTATTTCCCGTGGCAACGATAAGATTCACTCTTGTCAGCAACCCGTTCTCATCCGTGCCATAATCATGGAAAAGTGTCCCACGGGGAGCCTCAATAACGCCGACACCCTGTCCCGGTAATTCTTCCAACGGCGGATAGTTTCTGACATCGCTTAACATAATATCCGGATCATCCAGTAATTGACCTATTCTTTCCAGACAATACAGTAATTCAATCATCCGGGCGTAGTGATAATAAAGAGATCCTTCCACCGGTCTGCCGCCATTGATCTGCCGGAACAATTTAAATTCTTCCTGAGCCAGAGGCGTGCTGATCTTGTCAATCACATTGAGTCGTCCCAGAGGGCCTACGCGGTAAAATCCCTTCGGCCATCCCAGCATGCGCAGGTAGGGATGCTTAAGAAAGGACCATGATTCCACATGTTCCGCGACATAGGAAAGATAATGCTCCGGTTTGAACTGGGCTAACAATTTTCCATTTGCATCTCTTGTCCGGATTTCGCCGTCATAGAGTTGCAGGCCGCCATCCATATCCACCATTCCCATATAATTAGATGGGAACGCGGCAAAGCTCTCCGCTGTTTCTTTATTTGCTTCCAGCCAGCCTTTGGCGATACTGATAGCCGCTTTTCCGGTTTCGGTCATGGTTTTTAGTTCAGCGGCAATCGCCTTTCGGTTCTCTTCCGTAAGCGGAGCATTTACTCCGCCGCTAACGGCAAAATTAGCATGAATGCGTTTTCCCCCCAGCCTTTGGATCACCTGTTGCCCGAAACGGC
>JBEKUA010000250.1:0-2818 GCA_049515495.1 Smithella sp.
GGAGTCTGCCTGAAATCGCTATAACTTACAGCGCGGCTCGCGACGGTCACATTCCGGTAATTATCGGCAACTTATTGGGCGGTATTGCTATTCAAACTTTGATTATCGTAATCTTTGATTTTGCCGTTGATAAAAAAAGACCTCTTTCATATTTGGCCGGTTCACCCATTTTATCTTTAGAAACAATTTTTGCTATAGTGCTTACAATTATTGCTTTATTGGCCACCCTTATTCCGGCTAAAGACACTTTATTTAAAACAAATCCCCTGTCTATTGTCCTGGTTGCCGGCTGGGTTATAGGATTGTACTTAATAAATAAATTTAGAAATAAATCTCAACTTCATCAAACCGCGCCTGATGCTTCTCCCGGCCGCAAACATCACGAACGCCGGGCAGTGGAAAACCATATATTTTATGCTAAAAAATCAAATCTGCAGATTATTCTGTTTTTTTTAGTTGCCAGCATTGCCACTTTGGCTGCCGGAGTTGTTTTAGAGGAATCAGGTTCAGCTATTGCCGATCGTTTGGGAATTAACAGCGGCATTTTTGCAGCCACCGTCCTGGCATTAATGTCATCGTTACCTGAAATAAGCACAGGACTGGAATCGATATTTATTGGTGATAACCACCTGGCAATCAGCGATATTATGGGCGGCAATGCCTTTATGCTGATCATATTTCTATTTGCCGATCTGGTGGCGGCCAAGCCGATTTTATCTTATGCAGGACACCTTGATATTTTATTTGCCGTTTTGGGAATAGCAATGATGGGAGTCTATGCGGTTTCATTCATATTAAGACCAAAACGCTGCTACTTTCGCTTAGGATTTGATTCTGTTTTGCAAATTGTTCTCTATGCTCTGGGTTTACTGGCTTTATATTATATTAGTTGATTATTCAGTCAGGTTTTATATGCAGCAGCGGCAGGCCCAGATGGCGGCGTCTTGTCTCGTCTTTAAGCTGAGTTTGTTCGCGGGACGTGGGTTCACCCCGGCGGCCTTTGCCCAGTTTGTCAATCGGATGAGAACTGCCCAGATGCAAAGTGTGCTTGCCGAATTTCCGTCCCAGTTCATCCGCGGCATTGTAGATATCTCTTATTTTTTCCGCCTGCACGGGATTATCAAAAAGAGAGTATTGAACGAGGTCATCCTGCTCCAGATCAAGAAGAACAACCCCGGTAGCGCGGTAAATATCCTGCGGGCAGTAGCAGGAATCGAAAAGATCATGAAGGATGCCTGAAAATTCAAGCGGCGAAGCGCAGGGACGCGAGAGTTTTGCCTCATTGCCGACTGTGCCGAAATCATTTTTTTTGAGAAAGACGACAATTTTATTCGGCGCTAACGAATAGCGTCTGGCCTTGATACACGCGGATTCCACATTACGTATAAGATGAGCAAACAGGTATCCGGCATCGGAAGTCGGCGGCGCGAATGTTTTCGTTTTGCTGATCGAGGCGTAAGAGCTTTTTTCTTCCGCAGTTACGGGATAAACCGATTCTCCGCGCAGTTCCTGCCAGATTTCCACTCCGGGCTTGGTAAATCTTTCTCTCACTTTCTTTTCCGGCAACTGTGCGAACTCCAACGCGTAGCGGATGCCCATCTTGGCCAGATAGTTGGTTGTGGCATTGCCGATGCCCCAGATTTTCTCCACGGGAAGATTGCCGAGATACCCGGCAATATCTCTTCCTTTTATTATTGTCACGCCGGATGGTTTCTGATGTTTGGAAGCAACTTTCGCCAGCACCTTGGTGATGCTCAATCCCACAGAAACAGTTATGCCCAGTTCTCTTTCGATTTCTTTTTTCATCCTTAAGATAATTTCTTCATAAGATGAACGCAGGGCGCGGCGCATGCCGGTAATATCGGCAAAAGCCTCATCAATGGAATATTCTTCCACATCGGGCGTAAAGCGCCGCATGATGCCAAACATTCGCCGTGAAAACAAGCTATAGGTTTCATAATCGGAAGGAAGGATAATTAATCCGGGACATATCCTCCGCGCTTCGTGAAGGGGCACGCCGCGCTTGACACCTGATTTTTTGGCCGGATAGCTGGCGCAGGCGACAATGCCGCGCTCGCCTCCCGTAATCAGCGCCCTCTCTCTGAGTTCGGGATGGATTGCTTCTTCGCAGGAAGTGAAAAAAGCGTCGCCGTCAATGTGGGCAATAGCCCGTGGCCAGAGATGAATACTGAATAATTGATCGCTCATAGAATGCTCTGATAAACAAGAAGTTATAATAGGTAAACGACAGCGCTATTTATGATATTTTCGAACCACTGCCGTAATCACTCCGGCAATTCGTAATTCTTCCCGCGGCGTGATTGGCGGATACTTGGGGTTGGCCGCTTCCAGTGTTACCTTTTTCCCTTTTTTACGAAAATACTTCATGGTCCAGTTGCCATCCACTTCCGCAAGAATTATATCCCCGTTTTGGGGTTCTCTGCCTCGCTCTACAATAACCAGATCTTTTTCTTTTATTCCTTCGCCGATCATGGAATCACCGGTAACGGAAAGAACAAATGATGATGCCGGATGACCTATAAGATATTCATCAAAAGAAATGGTATCCCGCAGTTCTTCCTCCGCTGGGGAGGGGATCCCTGCCGCCACATGACCCACAAGGGGAAGATTGAAAGACAAACGCGCCGGTTTAAGAAAACCTTTGGAGTCCTTTTCAAGAGCGCCTTTATCCAGCAGTTTCTTTATCCAGTACTCGGCGGCGCTTTTGGCTTTGACGCCCAAAAGAGAAAGCATTTCCGAATAAGTGGGCATTCGTCTGTGTTCCCGGAAAAACGAGGCAAACTTTTGCTCCACGGCG
>JBEKUA010000251.1:0-2808 GCA_049515495.1 Smithella sp.
GAACGACGAACTGGCATCGGAAAGTGTCGGCTCGTTTGCTCAGTATCCGGTCAGAT
This sequence comes from Smithella sp., assembly GCA_049515495.1. Lineage (GTDB taxonomy): Bacteria > Desulfobacterota > Syntrophia > Syntrophales > Smithellaceae > Smithella. The sequence goes on from JBEKUA010000251.1 coordinate 57, forward strand.
TAGCCTTTGCCGTGACTATTCACAAGAGTCAGGGCAAAACTTTTGAAAAAGCTGTTATTGATGTTGGGCGAGGCACTTTTGCTCATGGACAGATGTATGTTGCCCTTTCCCGCTGTACAACTCTTGAAGGCATGGTGCTGAGGCATCCATTAAAAAAGAACCATGTTTTGATGGATTGGCAGGTTGTTAAATTTCTTACACGCATTCAATACGATAAGGCGAAACTAAAATGCTCTCACGAAGATAAACTGGAGATTATTAATTCCGCGATTAAAGAAAAGAAAAATTTAGAAATTCTCTATTTAAAAGCAAAGGATGAAAAATCGCGCCGGATGATCCGTCCGCTATTTGTCGGAGCAATGGAATACAGCGGACATCCTTTTGTTGGGCTTAGCGCCTATTGTCTTACGCGCGGGCAAAAACGTATCTTTAACGTGGATAGAATCCTGGAAATTTGTACATCATCAGGCCAATCAGCAAAAACACCTTGACAAAAAGGGCTGTATGAATAAGATTCCAAGCCAAATTGCGTTTGGCAGGGCTACCTTTGTCGGCTTGGTATCCCGTGACCACAAATTGGTTAACTTGTATGAGCGGGCGTAATTCAGTGGTAGAATGTCAGCTTCCCAAGCTGGACGTCGCCGGTTCGAGCCCGGTCGCCCGCTCCATTTTAAAGAAATATACGTTAATCTGCCGCAATATTTTTGCTTGCTTTGTCTGCCGTGATATGTTAGCCAATTATCAAACCATCGATTATGTTGTATTGATGAGTGGGCACTTGCCCACTTTTTTGTTTTCTGGACTAATATGGATAATGACGTAAAAGAAAAAATCAGGCAGTTATCTGAGCCTATTGTTGCTTCTGAAGGAATGGAATTGATTCATGTAGAATGCATAAAAATGCATTCACGCTGGATCATCCGGCTTTTTATGGATAAGGAAGGTGGAATTGCGCTTGATGATTGTGCCAATATAAGCAATCAGTTAGGTGATATTTTTGATATCCGCGATGTGATTAAGGGTGCTTACACGCTGGAGGTTTCCTCGCCCGGCCTGGATAGGCCGATATCACGCGATCAGGATTTTGTAAAATACAGGAACTCTAGGGTCAATATTAAAACAAGCGAAAAAATAGAAGGAATTAAGAACTTTCACGGTATTCTTCTGGATTACATTGAAGAATCGGGCAAAAAACTGGTTTTGATAGACATAGCAGGAAAAGTTTACAGGATTCCCAGACAGGATGTTGTAAAAGCTAATCTAGCCGATACCGGATAAATTAGAACATGGTAGCAATTTCTAAATCAAAGATGATATCGAGGTGGCCAGGTGGAGGCGACGAGACGTATGTGATCTACGCCATAATGGCGCAGATCACCGGTAAGGAAAAGAAAAGGTTTTGTATTGTGCCCCCTTCGGGTGGCACTCCCGTATTTACATACGTTTCCTGAAGCCGACAACGACACCAGCAAAAACAAAGCTTTGATTTAGCAATTGCTATAGGGAATTAATGCCAGCAGGCTGAAATTCTAATATATATCAGCTAAGAAAAGGGAGGAATTTGTAAATGTTGCCAGAACTTAAACGTCTGATAGAGCAGATGGGTAAGGACAGAGGTATAAATAAGGAAATTATTATCGAAGCCCTTGAAGCGGCAATGCTTACGGCTGCAAGCAAAAAATTTGGACAAAACGTAGAGATCGAAGCCCATTACAATGATGAGACCGGAGAGGTTGAAGTGTTTCAGTTCAAAACTGTTGTTGATAAAGTTTTGGATCGTGAAACACAAATTTCCAAAGAGGAAGCCAGAAAAACTCTTGATGAAGGAGCCGAGCCCGGTGACAGTCTGGGAATGAAAATTGAAACAAGCTCCTTTGGTCGGATTGCTGTGCAAATGGCCAAGCAAATAATTATTCAAAGGGTTAAAGACGCGGAATGCGACAATATTTATGATGAATACAAAGACAGGAAAGGCGAATTAGTAAACGGCTTTGCCCAGCGGTTTGAAGGCGGAAGCATTATCGTCAATCTTGGACGCGCGGAAGGTATTGTGCCTCCGACGGAACAAATTCATCGCGAAACTTATAAACGCGGCGAAAGAATCCGCGCTTATATTGTTGAAGTAAAAAAGAACGCCAAAGGATTACAAATAATTCTGTCCCGCACGCACCCGTCATTTTTAAAAGCGCTTTTTGAAGTAGAAGTTCCGGAAATTTCTGAAGGGCTTATTGATATTATAAATGTGGCTCGGGAGCCTGGTAAACGAGGAAAGATTGCCGTTAGATCAAAGGACAAGGATATTGATCCTGTTGGCGCCTGCGTGGGTATGAGGGGATCGCGGGTTCAAAGTGTGGTGCAGGAGTTGCGCGGCGAGAAAATTGATATTATTCCTTACAGCGATGATTCGGCCAAATATGTAAGCAGTGCATTATCTCCGGCTAAGGTTAATCGGGTATTTGTTGATGATGAAAACCATACAATGACGGTAATAGTTCCTGATGATCAGCTTTCTCTGGCTATTGGCAAAAACGGTCAAAATGTCCGGCTGGCAGTTAAGCTGACGGGATGGAATATCGATATGAAGAGCGAAACAATGGTTGCCGCTCAGGAAGAAGGAAAAGAAGGACAAAATGATCTGACAAAAATTACGGGCGTTGGTCCGGCTATGGCGGAGAAACTCTTTAGTAAAGGAATTAAAAGTCTTGCCATGATTGCTGCGACCGAGCCTGAATTGTTATCTTCAATTCCCGGA
>JBEKUA010000252.1:0-2790 GCA_049515495.1 Smithella sp.
GGTTTCTCTGACGCAAAAGTAGTCTGTTGCATTCCATATAGTAAGGTGTTATAATAACACATTAATATAACCCCAATAGTCTTAATTTTAGAATCACAATCTAATAAAATATTTTTAGAATTACCTGAAAAATAAACCGCACTTTCATCGGGAGGGAATAATGGCAAACGTAGATTTACAGCTAAATGCGATTGACGCGCTTGTTCATATACACTCGGCTATAAAAAATGATCAACAATATCTCTCCGCCAATCCTGCGATTATAAATTTCATTGAAACGCTTTATCTTTATCTGGTGGACACATTACGACAGGATGCTCCTTTGGTCTTCGCGGAATTAGAAAAAAATATCCTGTCAGGCGAAAATATTTCTGATAAAAAAGATGACAAAACGATTCATGTTTCATTTCTGCAGGATATCTTTTCCGGTTCAGGCTTCAAGAGTTTTTCTTTTGATGAAGATCCGGAAAAGGAAGAACTGCATATTATTATAAACCTTCTTAAGCAAAAAAGGAAACCGGCACAAGATGAAGCTTATCTGCCCGGACCCGCGGCGGAAATTAAAACAGAACAGATTTTCCCTGATGACAAAGTATATCTAACCCTGGAGAGGGGGGAGGAAGTCGTCACCGGCCCTGATAGCACAGAAAAGATTATTCCTGATAATAAAGTAGATCTAACCCTGGAGAAGGAGCATGAAGTCGTCACCGGCCCTGATAGCACAGAAAAGATTATTCCTGATGACAAAGTATATCTAACCCTGGAGGGGGGGGAGGAAGTCGTCACCGGTCCTGATAACGCGGAAGATAAAATTCCTGAAGGTGTTGCCAGCATGGAAAAAGTAATCACCCGTATAAACGTGTTGGATGGAGCCATTGAATCTATTCCTTCCGAAGAAAAAATGGATATGCTTAGAAAATTATCAACACAGTCGGCCGAGTGGATAGAGAGGGAAAATGCCGCCACACCTGAATTCAAAGAATTATGCAGGCGTTTAGAGGTGCTTGTTCAGGAATTCATCAGCAATGGATTTTTTGCCGAAGCAACGCCAATTATAAATGTTTTTAGTAAAATTTATAACGGCACGCTGAAAAAAGATGATGACATAAAGGAGATTTCCTTGAAAGTTCTCCGAAATCTGGCGTCAACGACTAACTTTAACATCCTGTTTAAAGAAATCAATACCAACGAACATGATAAAAAAAATGAAGCCAGTCAGATATTTGCCGAATTTGGCAGCCTTGTAATAGATAAATTACTCGATAGTCTTAAGAAGGACAGCGACAGCAAAACACGTATAAGCATTATTCATATTATTGAAGAAATGGGGCAAGCCGCAATACCTGCCATCAAAGCAAGCATTAATATGAATACGCCATGGTATTACTTGCGTAACATGGCCTACGTGCTGGGACGTATCGGCAATGAATCCAGCGTCGATGTGCTCAAACCTTTACTGCTGCATAAAGAAAAGCGGGTATGCAAGGAGGCTTTCAAGAGCATTGTTCAGACCGGAGGAAATATGCGGGGACCAATGCTCCTGTCTATGCTGTTTCTGGTAGATCAGGAATTACGGGTTGATATTATCGAAGCGCTTGGTAAAGTAAAATGCAAAGAAGCTGTGACTGACCTGCATAATATACTCAAGAGCAATTCAACGATGGCTAAGAATGATATATCCGTGCCGCAAAAAATATGTAATGCTCTCGGAGCTATTGGCTCGCCTGAGGCGATAAAGGTTCTTACAGCAATTGCCGAATCAAAATCTATTTTAGGTATCGGATCATATCCTAAAGAAGTCAAATATGCCGCTGAACGTACTCTGGCATACATAAAAAGAAAGCAGGAAGAATAGAGTGACGGAAGTGTACGCCTCATCGCTTCATATTCAATAAATGGCTACAATACATATTAATTAAAATACGTCCATTGAGTTGCATCGATAGGTTGAATTTAGCAGCGAGCGCAGTCTGATAGTCTGCTGCGGGGTAGGTAAGCGAATTCTAAATAATATTGTTTATTTTGAAAGTTGTTAACGACCAAATGTTTTCAACAGTTACGCTTTCATGTTCTTTCTTGTCTCCGCGCTGGCGATGCCTGCAACAAAAGTAAATCCTAATATCCGGATGGGTGTTGAACTCGTCGTTGGCTGCATTTTTATTCTGGAATTTTGGGAATCAACCGGTTTGCCGCTGCTATTCTCAAGGATTGACATATCCTTTCTAAATTATAATTCATCATTAGTGTTCACGCAAGTGTTTGCGGCAATCTCCGGGATTACCACCCCGATTAAGTCGAAGGCAGGCTGTGCCCCGGAGGCGTTATGACAAAGATGGGTTGGATTCTCAAAAGATAAAACGCTTGACATTTGTTTAATAATTGTATATTGGTTGAACCACCCAACCAATTAGGGTGGAAACGGTAAGGGAGACAGATCATGACAGCCAAAAAGGTTTTTGCACAGCCAATCACACGTTCACGATTACACGAGGAGATTGTAACCATTATCCAGAAACAGATCATGAATGGCACAATTCCTCCGGGGAGCAAACTTCCGCCTGAGCGCGAAATGGCCCAGACTCTTAATGTCAACCGTGCCACAGTGCGCGAGGCATTGAGCAAACTTGAAAACCTCGATCTGATTGAAATTCGTCATGGTGACGGATTGTACGCGAAAAATTATCTGGAAAGCGGCAATCTTGATCTCATCAAAGCCGCTTTTGATATGGACGAACATAAAGAAATAATGTCCAATCTTCTGGAGGCACGCCGCTATATAGTGCCTCAGGT
>JBEKUA010000253.1:0-2780 GCA_049515495.1 Smithella sp.
CTCTCTTTGGCTCCCGTTATACCCTTGATATTGTATAGGCCGCTCATTTGTTTGGCGTTGAAAAACAATCCGGTTATCTGCGGGAAATGATAATACATAACCATTTTTTTTGTATGCTCGACGATGCGGGAATAAAAAGCAAAAACGTCATCATAGCAAAGCGGATAATAGTTGGGCAGCGCGACCAGATAGCCGTCAAAGGCAAGCGTGTCAACTTTTTGTATAAAGAGCAGGAGTTCGGCCAGGCTGAAAAACGTGCAGCCGACAATGACCGGTATCCGGCCTTTTACTTTTTGGGCCGCCGTTTGGACAACACTGCATTTTTCATCGAGTGAAAAATAGGGCGATTCTCCTCCGCTGCCGAGAATCAGGAGCCCGTGGCAATCTTCGGTTACATAATACTCGACCAGATGTTCAAGTCCAGCCAGATCGAGGCTTTCATCTTCCTTTAAAGGTGTGGGAACAACAGGGTAAACTCCGCGATATTTATCAAAGCCGCTCATCGTGTCACCTCAATAATTTATTTAAAAACACCATATCATATCAAATAAACTGATTATAAGATTGGAATCTCAAATGTCCGAGCCGTTAATCATAAAATAATCCATGATTGCTGACTGAAATCAAGGATTATTTTCAATGATATTTCTTATGGATTCCCTGAACAGGGATTGACCCTGGGTTTGTTTCGATGATGCGCTGCGAATCTATAGCTTGTGCTTCATGACCTTTAAGGCTTCATGATATATTTCTATAAAACAGCCTGTGACGGCGAGCAATAGAAAACCCAGCATGAATTTCGGGGCAGTGCCAAACGATTCATCGATAAGGTGACCCAGCCAGAGGAAAAACAAAGAGGTAATCACCAGCGCCAATCCCCATGCCGATAACGTAATTATTATACGAAACAAATCGAAGGGCAAATGTTGTATTTTACGGGTGATTGTTGACATAATTTGTTTCCTCCTTCGTCTTTTTGGGTTTATTCACTTATCCGTTGTGCCAAACGCCGCGTAACCTCCGCAATATCGTTATGCTTCAATTATAGAATAATCATCATTTCGCGGTTTTCAAGAGGGCAATATTTTGTTTATGAGAAATCCGGCGAGGTTGCAACGGTTTTTGAAAAAGCAGCTGATTCTTTTCGATAAAAGCCCGGATTACGCCCCGTCCAGCGTTTAAACGCGCGGTAAAAGTTTGATAAATCACTGTAACCCAATTCCGCGGCAATCTGCTGTGTTGAATGGGTTGTCGTTTGAAGCAGATCAATAGCCTTGTTTTTCCGGATATCCTCAACAATAGATTTATAGGAGGTTCTCTCGCCGGTCAGGCGCCGCCTTAAAGTCCGGGGCGAGATATTCATGTGCCGGGATAGTTGCGTGAAGCTCGGAAAAGTTTCTTTCTTGAACAGAATTTCCTGCCGGATTTGATCGGTCATGGTCTCTTTTACTTTCAGGCGCAGGCAATCGTGTTTGCATTCCTCTTCATATGTCTTTTTGGCAATGGGATTGGACATGGGCAGAGGCATGGAGAGTAACTTTCTGTCGAAAATTATCATATGTCCGGGGGCATTAAATTTAACCGGGCAATGAAAAACTTCTTCATAAGAGGAAGCATATGAAGGTTTCGGATAAGCAAACCTGATTTCATTTAACGGAACGGGCGCTTTAAGGACGTCGCTGATAATCCGGTAAATGGATACAAATTCTCTTTCGCAGACAAAGATGCGAAGATCTTTCAGGTCGATAAGTTCTTTAATTCTTAAAAAAGCAAGGTGGTCCTTTACCGTCAGCTCATACTGGAAGTAGGTCAGGGTAAGGGCAATATATTTGAGAAACATTGTGACGGCTTCAAGGCCTGTATCGCTGAAGATGGCTGCCGCGCCCAGCTTGCCCTGCACGCCGATGTGATACTGCTGGCCAATGATAAGCCCGATCTTCGATTCCGGCACTAAAGTGATGATCCTGCGCATCACCGAGAGTTCCTGCTCCGGAGTTACAAAAATATCGGGGTTGTCCAGATCGCGGGGGTGAATTCCGCTTCCGGCAAGAAGCGCATTAACATCGAATCCGCGCGTCCGGACATAACGCGCCAGTATCGCCAGACTATTGACCGAGCGAAAATAAGGCAGCGTTGGGCTCGATATCAGATGAATGGAATCGGTTTTGGATGGTTTATCCATATATTCCCCAATATTCTCCCTGGCCGTAAATGACAATATAAATGTCTTCACCTGTCATTGTCAAGTTTCTTTATTTAGGGTAGGATTAATCACATCAGTAAAAAATAAAAGTCGCGTGAAATAATTTGATTAAGGGGGGAAAACTATGAGATTTTCGGCACTCCTGTTCATTTTGTATCAAGTCCTGAAATGGGCGGCGAAACTGAAACCGGCCTATCGGAATTACATCGGCTCCATTCATTCAGTAAAAATCATGATCAAGACGGCTGATGGAAAGTGGGGAAGGCTTTTCATCTTCGACAAGGGAGCGGTGAGCTCCAGAGGAGGCGCCCATCATCCCTACGACGCGGCCATCGTGTGGTCGGACGCAGCGACGGGCTTTAGGGTCATGGCGTCAAAAAGCGATACAGAGCAGTTTAAGGCTGCCGCTGCCGGAAAGATGAAGCTCGACGGAATGGCTTTTTTCGCGCAGTGGTTTAATGACGGCGTGAAACTGGTGATGTGATTCCGTCTCTAAATCAAATGCTATCTTTGTTGGCGTCGTCGTCGGCTTCCTGAAGCGTTTGTATAATACGCCTCGTCGCCTCCTTCTAGCCGC
>JBEKUA010000254.1:0-2775 GCA_049515495.1 Smithella sp.
GCATTCGTGTTCCGGCGTTGAGAAAACTGGCCAAAGAATACAATAACCTGTCGCATGAAAAAGTATTACCGTTACTTCGATCTCCTTATCATGAAGAAAGACTGTTCTCGCTCATTTTACTTGTCAACGTCTTTATCCATGGTGATGAAACCATTCAACAGAAAATCTATGACCTATATCTGGCAAATACCCGTTACATCAACAATTGGGATCTGGTGGATTTATCCGCGCCCAATATTGTGGGAGCGTTTTTAATGAAAAAAAATAGAGAACCTCTTTATCAACTTACAAAATCGAAGAGCCTCTGGGAGCGGCGTATAGCTATACTAGCCACTTTCTATTTTATTAAAAACAATCAATTCGAGGATTCAATCAAGATCGCAGGAATTTTACTCCATGATAAAGAAGATCTGATTCACAAGGCAGTCGGCTGGATGTTGCGCGAATCAGGCAAACGTGATATTGATCTCCTGGAATCGTTTTTAAAAGAGCATTGCAGGGTAATGCCCAGAATCATGTTGCGTTATGCTATAGAAAAATTTACACCGGCCAGAAGAAAAATGTTTTTAGACGGCATCATTTGATCCTCTCTGCTTATTCACACCTTTAACTATTTCCTCTTGCATTACTTTTAATAATTTGCATAAATGTCACTCATAGTTCAAAAACTAAATACACATTTCTTTGTGAGTTTTGTCTATGATTGAAAATACTGTAGCCGCATGGAACAAATTGCTTGAAACGAAGGACGCAACCGGTTTAGACGATATTCTGGCTGATAATGTTGTCTTCCATTCCCCCATTGTTCATACACCGCAAGAGGGAAAACCGATTACCAAACTTTATCTTACCGCGGCGCTTTATGTTTTTAATAATGGCAGCTTTAAATATTTAAGAAAGATCATTTCGGGCAATAATGCTGTTCTGGAATTTACTACAACAATAGATGGAATCACCGTTAATGGCGTGGATATGATCACATGGGGCTCAGATGGCAGGATTACCGACTTCAAGGTTATGATTCGCCCGCTTAAAGCCATCAACCTGATCCATAAAATGATGGGTGAAATGCTGCAAAAGATTAAATAAATATTACGGATGTTTCTAATACATATAAAAGATACAAACATTCTTATAAAAACAATTACGTAATATCAACCGGAGTTGAAAACTTATATTCAAGACCGGACCATATTCACTCTGCGTGTTCAAAATCTGCTGTCCTATTTTCTATTTTAAAAGGTTGCAATGATCAGTCCCGCAAAAGTTTTATTTTATCTCATCGAATTTATTAATATCTACGCTGCCGTTTACTATTCCAATTTTCTCTTTTTTTACCTGCGGCGCACATTCGGCTTCGGTGAGGTCGAGAATCTGTTGACTGCAGCAATCGGCGGCTTTGTCTATATTATCGCAGCCTGGCAGAGCGGCAAATTAGCGGATCGCTATGGATGCATCAGAATGCTCTATATTGGCGCCTACGGCATCATTTTGTCGCTAGCATTAGGCACGGTGTTGCATACTCCAACGGCCCAGGTAATGGTGTATAGCTTGTGGACAGCGGGAATTTGTTTTATCTGGCCGTCTCTGGAAGCGCTTATCAGTGAAAGGGCAGGCGCGTCGCTGCCGAAGCTGATCGGAATCTATAATGTCACCTGGGCAGCCGGAGGCGCGGTAGGATATTTTACAGCGGGTATGCTGATTGAAAAATTAGGCATGACAAGTTTGTTTTGGCTGCCCCTTGGGCTGACAGTCGTCGAACTTGCACTGATACCATGCGCCGCAAGGTTGCTGAAAAAAGAAAATGATCGCCAATGTTATGAAGCGCCTTTAGTCCCTGCGGTAAATCCTACAGATACTAAACTGTTCCTGAGGATGGCCTGGATTGCAAACCCTTTCTCTTATGTGGCGATCAACACTATAATCCCGTTGATTCCCTCCATTGCGGAAAAGCTTGACCTCTCCACAGGCTTGGCGGGCATTGTCTGTTCAATTTGGATGTTTGCCAGGCTCGCTGCTTTTGCGACCTTGCGGCGATGGACGGGTTGGCATTACAGTTTCCGGTGGCTGGCAGGATCTTTTTTACTGATGATTGTCTGCTTTTTCAGCGTTCTCATGTCGAAATCGATTGGATTGCTACTAATTGCGCAAGTTGGTTTCGGCCTGTCGATTGGTCTCATTTATTACTCATCTCTTTACTATTCCATGAATGTGATGGAGAATCAAGGTTCCAACGCCGGCCTTCATGAGGCGCTGATCGGGGCTGGTCTGTTTATGGGTCCGGCCTTTGGCGCCGCCGCCCTCTGTCTTGTTCCCGCCACCATTGGCGTCGGCGCCTGGTCTGTGGGCGGCCTACTTTGTGCCGGATTTTCCGGTTTACTCTTTGTGAGAAATTACCGGATAAAGTAATAAAATGAGGCAGTATGATTACTAATTAAAATGTGCAAATGAAGAGCAAGGTCATTACTGACCCTGCTCTTTTGGTTCTAATCAACTCGTCCGCAACTTTCGTGCGTCTCGTTTCAGATATCTAATCACGGTTCTGTTATGTATTCCTTAACATCTCTGGTAAAAGAATATGATAAAATTCTCCCGCCTCTTGTACGGATCTTTAGTACATCATTATCATCGATACTTATTATTCGCCCCTTAATAATTCTCCCATTGTTCAAGACAATTCCTTTCACTCCATCATAATAGTGCCGGGTGTCGATGGAAGGTGCAGTTTTGTTTTCCGGTTTCTGGTTTGGCTCATTGGTTTGTGCCACAACCTCT
>JBEKUA010000255.1:0-2750 GCA_049515495.1 Smithella sp.
GATTCTCAGAATGTAAATATGAAGTATGTAATATTGCTCGGCGATGGAATGGCCGATTATCCAACCGAAATGCTCGGCGGAAAGACTCCGCTTGAGTGCGCTTTTACGCCTTTTATGGATCAGATTGCCGCGGAAGGCACTCTGGGGCTTGTGGACACGGTTCCCGCGGGATTGATTCCGGGCAGCGACGTCGCTACTTTAAGCGTACTGGGTTATGATCCCCGCGAAACTTACACAGGCCGCGGGCCTCTGGAAGCGGCCAGCATGGGAATAGCTCTTGAAAAAAATGATATGGTTTATCGCTGCAACCTTGTGGCAATAGGCGACAAGGATACCCCCGGCGCTTTCATGGATGATTTTACCGCCGGCCATATTTCCACGGAAGAATCCAGACAAATTATTCTTGATATCAATAAAGAACTCGGATTGCCTCCTTATCAATTTTTCCCCGGTGTCGGTTACCGGCATTTATTTGTCTGGCGCGACGCACCCGGCGCTCCCCAAACAACAGCGCCGCACGACATAACAGGAAAGCTCATTGCCGATTATCTTCCGCATGGAGATTCTTCAGAGGAAATAAATTCAATGATGCGGCGGGCCGGTGAAATTTTAGCAAACCATCCCGTCAACGCCAAAAGAAAAGAAGCAGGCAAAAAACAGGCTAACTCCATCTGGCTGTGGGGGCAGGGGAAGAAACCTCAGCTTGTTCCCCTTACTCAAAAATATTCTATTACGGGCGGGATGATTTCAGCCGTTGATCTGCTCAAAGGCATTGCGATCATTTCGGGATTGAAAGTGTTTCCGGTCGAAGGGGCGACAGGTTACATCGATACGAATTATGAAGGCAAAGCGAACATGGCTCTGGATGTTTTAAATTTTATGGATTTTGTTTTTGTGCACCTGGAAGCCCCCGATGAAATGGGACACGAAGGGAACGCCGAAGGCAAAATTCGCTCAATCGAGCTTTTTGATGAAAAAATAGTGGGGCCTATTTTAACTAAAATCGGATCGTTCGGCGATTACCGGATTATTGTTTTAAGCGATCATCCCACGCCGGTAGACTTAAAAACCCATGTCGGCGATCCCAGTCCTTTCGCGGTATTGTCTTCTCTAAAAGAAGAAAACAGAGCCTCCGGTCTGTCCTTTAATGAAATAAACGCTAAAAACAGCTCTGTTTTAATTTCTCCGGGACATCTGTTGATGGAAAAATTTATCAAAGACTGGAGGAGCGTTGCCGGTTTATAATTTAACAAAAGTCAGGGTACTTTTTGCCGATACCGACGCAATGGGGGTCGTTTATCATACAAACTACATAAAATGGTTTGAACATGGCCGCAATGAGTTTATGCGTCAGCTTGGCATTCCTTATACTGAGGTGGCAAAGCTGGGGCTTAATCTTCCGCTGACAAAGGTAAGTTGCAATTATCACAAATTCGCGATTTACGATCAGGTTCTGACAATCGAAACAAAATTCGATTATATCAAGAGAGCCAGTATCAGATTTAATTCCCGAATATGGGATGAAAATAAAGAAAACCTTATCGCGGAAGGATATACCATTCACGCCTGCACAAATAATGAGGGCAAAATACGAAGAATACCTCAACTGCTTCTTGAGTTGATCAATAAATATAACATTAGTAAAGGGGAATAATATGGCGGCAAAATTATCAAAAAAAGAATTGAAGCAACCGGATGCTTTTCAGTCCAGCATAGAAGTAATACAGGATTATATTTCCGAAAACGAGAAACGCTTCTATGCCATTGTGGCGGCAATTGTTATAGCCACGCTCATCGTGTTTGGCTTTTATATGTACTGGGAACATTATCAGGCTTCCGCCAGGGAAATGTATAATAAAGCTCAGCAAAATATCCAGACGCCTGATGACGCCATGAGAAATATTGGCGTTTATCAGCAATTGATTGATAAATATCCCCACAGCTGGAGCGCAAGAATGGCGCATTATCATCTGGGGAATCTTTATTATAGTTTGGGCGAATACGATAAGGCCATTGCCGATTATAATAAATTTGTTTCGTCCAGAATATCCTACCATGCCGGGATAAAATTTCTGGCTTTGACTTCAATGGGATATTGCTATGAGGCAAAGAAAGATTTCAAATCGGCGCTGGAATATTATGAAAAAGCGCAAAAAAGTGACAATACCGGTTTTGAATCAATTGGCTTTCGCAATATAGGCCGCGCCTATGAACTGCAAAATGACAAAAAAAACGCGTTGGAATATTATAAAAAAGCACTGGAGAAGACCACTGATCCGGCCATGGTTTCTTTTATCAAGTATAAAATATCTTCTCTTAGTTAGGGCCGGTTTGGAGGTTTAAGCTTTTGAAAGTGTTAATGTCAGGAAATGAAGCTATTGCCCGCGGAGCGTATGAAGCGGGCGTCAGGTTTGCCGCCGCTTATCCGGGCACGCCCAGCACTGAAATTATGGAAGAATTTTCCAAATACGACGGTGTTTACGCGGAATGGTCACCCAATGAAAAAGTAGCCGTCGAAGTTGCCATTGGCGCGGCCATAGGGGGAGAAAAGGCGCTGGCGGTTATGAAACACGTTGGCGTTAATGTTGCCGCCGATCCTATATTTACGGTCAGTTATACCGGCACAAACGGGGCGCTGGTTATCGTCAGCGCGGATGATCCCTCATTACACAGCTCTCAAAATGAGCAGGACAACCGCAATTACGCCAAATTCGCCAAAATTCCCATGCTCGAACCGGCCGATGCAGGGG
>JBEKUA010000256.1:0-2749 GCA_049515495.1 Smithella sp.
GATGTGATCGCTGTCAAAATGTCTGTCCCCGCAATATAAATCGGATAACAGAGGAAAAACCCGTAAATCCACGTGTTTTGGCCAAATCCGCGGATTTTGATCTTTCCCGTCTGCTGCATATGGATAAATCATATTTTGAGCAGAAAATCTGGCCGCATATGTTCTATATGTCTGCAGATGATATGTGGCGTTGGAAGATGAATGTCGCCCGTGCTATGGGCAATAGTCTTAATCCGGTTTATGTCGCGGATCTTATCCGTGCGTTTAAAGAAAATTCTGATGAGCGTGTTAACAGCATGATCGCCTGGGCATTAGGACGCATAGGCAATTTAGAAGCGAGGGCGGCGCTGGAAGAATTTTTCAAAGACAGCAGGGGCACCGTTTTGGAAGAAATCCGACAGGCTATTGAATCAATTCCGGCAAAGGTTTAAATAAAAAAATTATTCTTCTTCAATCGAAATGTCAATGACTTCAAAGTTGCGCGTACCGCCTGGTGTTTGCACGATGATTTCACTGCCGATACGTTTACCGATCAGGGCTTTGCCGATAGGAGATGTCACGGAAATTTTGTTTTTATTGATGTCGGATTCATAAGGGCCGAGCAGTTGATATTTTATTTTTTCGCCGCTGTCAGTGTCTTCCAGACTGACATAACATCCAAAAACTACTTTGTCAGTAGTCAACCCTTTTAAATTAATAACGTTGGCCAAGGCAAGCTGATTTTCCAGCTCCTGCTTCCTTCCATAGAGAAAAGACTGTCTTTCTTTGGCGGCGGAATATTCAGCGTTTTCGGAAATGTCGCCGTGCGCGCGCGCGACTTCGATATCGCGAACATTTTCAGGAATGGACACATTTTTTATTGTTTCAATGTCCTTTTTCAATTTTTCAAAACCAGCTTTGGTAATAGGTATTTTTTCCATAGTGACTCCAGATTATTTTGCTGCGTCCTGACGTGATTTGTTCAAAACTACGGGCAGGATAATTACTTAAGCTTTGTTTAGTAGAGAATAAGTACCCTGTCAAGCAACATTTAACAGAAACATTCAATGGCTCTGTCTTGCCAATTATGCTATTAAAATCATGATGAATATTAAGGTTTTTAGAAATTATGCTTGATCGCTTCAACAGAGAAATAAATTGCTTACGCATTTCTATAACCGACAGATGCAATTTGCGTTGCAGTTATTGCCGGCCTAAAGAAGGAATTTCTTTAAAGAGGCATGACGATATTTTACGATATGAGGAAATAATTCGCATTGTTTCCATCGGTATAAAAATGGGATTAGTCAAGGTGCGGATAACAGGGGGCGAACCGCTTTAAAGAAGGAGCTGCAGAAAAATTGCAGCGATACGGAATTAGAAAAGCTTATTGGGGATGCTATTTTATTAAAACCAAAAAAACATGATCTGATCTGTACGGGAAATAGTTTAAAAAAATGTTCCCGGAATATGTCGGAGATTGACGGTTGAAAAACAGTAATTAAAAGGATATATTTTCACAGAAATAAAGTATAATCATGTCACTGGAAAGCGGGCGGAAAATGCAGGGTAGTTGCTCGGTTGTGAATCCTCAATAAATTCATCATGGATTTATTGAGAAAGTTAAATCAGGGATAACTTAAATGTTTTTCGATCAAAAAAATGCCGGATTTTCCAAAGAAAGATTGAAGACACCGCGAAGGGACTACGTCTTTGCACGGCAAAAAGAACTTGTTTTGGATTTGATAGTTCCGCTATCCGGAGAAAGAATCCTTGATGTAGGATGCGGCACTGGCAATAATCTTCAATTTTTTCGTGAAAAATGGTGTTCTTTAACGGGAGTTGATTCCTCCGTAGAAAAACTGGAAATTGCACGGCAAAAATACGGCGACCGCGCCGAATTCATTTCAGGCCAGGCACAGGATCTCCCTTTTTCCGACGATGAATTTGATATCGTAACCATAATTAATTTTTTGGAAATTGCGGATAATCCGCGAAAAGTCGTTCAAGAAGCAATCAGAGTCTGCCGAGGCCGTGTTTTTATCGGATTCTTAAATAACTATTCCTTTGTGGGGACGAGACAACGGTTAAAAGAAATATTCGGGTTTCCTCTTTCGCAGGAAATGCGCTTTTTCAGTTTTCCTGAAATCAGGAATATGGTGGTGGATTCAGCAGGTGATACCGCCATTAAGTGGGGTAGTGTTGTTTATTTCCCCGGCATTGTTTATGATTTTTTTGAAGAACTGGAAGAAATGTTTCCTATCCGAAAAAATCCATTTGGCGCTTTTATCGGCCTGACTTTTCCCGTAAAATACATTTACCGGACGGCGCAAAGCCCGATTATGAATTCATTAAAACTAAAAACAGAAAACCCTGGCACGGCTCCGGAAGCTGTGCGGGATATGCTGAGGCGAGCAAATAAATGATTAAAGAAGCGATGCTTTATGAAAAAATTGATGACGGGCGCGTGCATTGTAATTTATGCGCACACAGATGCGTAATCAAACCCGATAGACGGGGCGTCTGCGGAGTAAGGGAAAACAGAGACGGCATTTTATATTCACTGGTTTACGGAACATTGATTGCCGAAAACATTGATCCTATCGAAAAAAAACCATTCTTTCATGTTTTCCCCTCTTCCAAATCCTATTCCATCGCCACAACGGGATGCAATTTCAGTTGTGAATTTTGCCAGAATCATGAAATTTCGCAGACGCCTCGTTTAACGCGAATGATAACAGGTGTTGATTTACCGCCCGCGGAAATTGTC
>JBEKUA010000257.1:0-2748 GCA_049515495.1 Smithella sp.
AAATCATCCCTGATCTTTCTTAAAAAAAGGGAATGATTTCCGTGCTTTTCTAATTATCTTGCCTGCAGAGCCCTTCCAATCGTCATGATTTCGGCTTCCTTGGTTCCTTCATATAGCTCCAGAATTTTCGCGTCCCGATACCATTTCTGCACGGGATATTCCTCGATGTAACCATAGCCGCCGTGCAGTTCCACGGCGTAATTGGCGCAAAATACGGCGGTCTGTCCGCCATAGAATTTAGCCATCGCGGCCAGTGTATAATCAGGTTTCCCCTGATCGATCAACCAGGCTGATTTGTAAACCAGACCGCGCAGCGCTTCAATGCGAATAGCCATCTCGGTGAGCTTCATCTGAGTCATTTGATAAGAGCCCAATGGCGCGCCGAAGGCTGTTCTTTCTTTTACATATTTAATGCTGGTTTCCAGGCAAGCTTCCGATATCCCCAGCGCCTGGCCGGAAACCATCACGCGGGTGATATCAAAAAAGTGCATGAGCTGGCGAAAGCCATGCCCTTCTTTTCCTAAAAGATTGGATTGGGGTACCCGGACGTCTTCCAGCGCGATCTCCGCAGTATCACTGGCGCGAATGCCCATTTTCCCGTGGATTTTATTGCGCGTCACGCCTTTGGCGTCCGCCGGAATAATAATCAGACTGAAGCTGTTATGCTTTTTTTCATCGGGGTTGGTAATGCACTGAGCCACCATAAAATCGCAAACCGTGCCGTTAGTGATGAACATTTTATTGCCGTTAATCACATAGTCTTTGCCGTCTTTGACGGCCCGGGTTTTGTAGCCGGAAACATCCGTTCCGGCATTGGGCTCGGTATAGGCGCCGGCGCTGACTTTCAAGCCCTGGCATACGGGAGGCAGATAGGTCTGTTTCTGTTCTTCGGTACCGTAGTTGAGAATGGATTCGCAGCCGAAACCCGACGCGACAATATTCAGGCTGATACCCATATCCACTTTGGATATTTCTTCCGTGATAATGGCATTGCCTAATATGCCGGCTCCGCAGCCGCCGTATTCCTCCGGTATCCACGCGCCTACCAGGCCGTTTTCCGCCGCTTTTTTTCTGATTTCCGGAGTGTATTTTTCATTTTCATCACATTCCTGAGAAACCGGTTTTACCTCTGATACAGCAAATTTATAAGCCATTTCCTTCAACATCTTCATCTCTTCTGTAAGTTCGAAATCCATAACCGTTCTCCTTTTTATCAATATTAATATTGCCTCTGACGGCTTTTTGAAAAATCTACATCCCTGTCAAAAGATATTATTTGATACTGTAATCGCAAGAGCCTCTGCCTGATTTGCGTTTAATTTTCCTGCACAAACCTTCAGCCAAATACACTAATGTTTTATTGCCGGCAGGATTGTGGAAAAAAGTAACAGCATCCCATTGTAGAAGTCAAGGAAAAACAGGTACAAAGGCCATAAAAGAAATGGCCGGAATAACGATCGGGATATCGTTTAAGAAGAAGATGAAAAAAGAGATTGGACATATCCAAAGCCATTATAAAAAAGTAAACAGGTGATCCATAACGGCTAATGATATTGAGGCAAATCGGTATGCGGGAATCTCCGGATACAATAAAGTTCCCCCACTTGTACCGCCTGCGCGAATCCGCATTGAGTGCCTGCAAGTGATATGCAGTTCGTTAAATTATCGTTCCCTTCAGCTTGGCAGTTACTGGTGCTACGATATTACAAATTGGTAATAAATGTCGTTATTGCCAATTGAGAAACCCCTTATCCGGTGCTCAGTAACTTTTTTACCGAAGATAATAAGAGCCTGTCGCAAATAACCCATGACAAGGTACTCGAAATAAATGTGTTTGGTCGGAAGTCCGGAGATTGTAATATGAGCGACGTTGTTTTCTAACCGAGCAGTAAATGTACCCCCGTCAAAATAGGTCGACCATATCTTAGGCATGGCAGTCTCCACCAACTGCTTTATATCCTTTGTTAGAAGATATGTGTGGTACGGGCCTCCCTGCGACAGGGAAAATTCGGCGGATTTCTCTCCAAGCTTCCAGTAGTGCATTTTATCGTTGTTGAAGAATTCCTTCAGCACTTCGTCAAGAAATATAATGAACTTATCCAGCGGAATGAGTGTGATGTTCATAATCGTCTGGCTAAAATATTTGTCTTTCGCTGCCAGTGCGGCGCTAAAGGATTTCCAGCGTTCCTCGCCAAAAGTCTTGATGATGGTATCTTTTCGGGTAATGTAAGCGGTGCCTTTTACGTTCATATCGGAACCTCCTGACAATTCTTATATGGCGCGAATTACTTTAAATATATTCTCCGGTGCATAAATATGCAAGCAGAAAGTTTGTTCTATTATAATCAGGTGACAAACGAATAAATTAAAATCAGTCATTTTATGCATTGCACGTAAATGGGGTCAACCCAAACTCCCCGTGCCGGTAAATACGAGGCTGTTTCCGGAATTTATGATTACACCTGATGACAATATTCCTTATTATTTTTGCGCGATACTAAGTTACCCTCTTTACTCTCAGCATATTGGTTGTTCCTGATACCCGGAAAGGATGGCCAACGGTAATAACTATCAGGTCTCCCACGGAAACATCGCCGGCATCGCGGGCAGAACTGGCTGCTTTTTCGATCATATCGTCAGTATCTTGCGGATCATTGATAAAGCGGGGCTGACATCCCCAGCAAAGCGCTAATCGTCTCAACGTCTTAATATTTGGCGAAAGAGCAACAATCGGCTGTCTGGGCCGGA
>JBEKUA010000258.1:0-2744 GCA_049515495.1 Smithella sp.
TCTTCTGAAACTTTTCAAAAAATTTAATATAAAAGGACTTGTCCATATCACCGGCGGCGGATTTTACGATAATATTCCAAGAATAATTCCTCAGGCTTGCCGCTCGGTTATTAAAAAAGGAAGCTGGCCTGTACCGCCTGTTTTTGATCTTATTAAAGAAACAGGCAACGTTGAAGAAAAGGAAATGTTTCGCGTATTTAACATGGGCATCGGAATGATGATTATTGCCGCGGAAAAAGAGTGTCAGGAAGTTCTTGAATACCTGAGGACTCTTGGGGAGCGAGCTTATCTGATCGGTTCCATAGAAAAAAAAGGAGACAAACAGGATCAGGTTTGTCTTTCCGAAAATTAGGACAAACGATATGACTGATTTATTGAAACTGGGCGTCTTGATTTCCGGAAACGGTTCCAACCTGCAGTCAATTATTGATCATATTGAAAAAGGTTCATTAAAAGCGGTCATCAAAATTGTTATAAGCAACAATCCCGATGCCCCTGGACTCAAAAGAGCGGAAAAACACTCAATTCCCTGTGCTATTTTAAAACACAGTGATTTTAAAAATAAAGAAGACTTTGATTTAAAGCTAATAAAGACATTAAAAGACAATGGCGTCGATCTGGTTGTTCTGGCCGGTTTTATGCGTATTATTTCTCCCGCTTTATTAAAAGCTTTCACCCATAAAATAATGAATATTCACCCTGCCCTTCTTCCGTCTTTCCCGGGGCTTCACGGACAAAAACAGGCCATCGATTACGGCGTGAAATTCTCCGGCTGCACAGTCCATTTTGTTGATGACGGCGTGGATACAGGACCGGTCATTATTCAAAGTGTCGTGCCGGTTTATGATGACGATACAGAAGAGTCGCTTTCGGCAAGAATATTAAAGGAAGAACATAAAATTTATCCGCGGGCAATCCAGCTTTTTGCTGACGGAAAAATTGAAATCAAAGGACGTAAGGTTTACATTAAAAGCTAAAAAAATAAATATCTCGCCCTGCTTTATATAATACCATTTTAACCGTCTTTTGAAATTTTGATTTTTTTGGGATATTTATTGATGAGGTAACATTAATTAATGTACGGTCTGATTGTTATAGGAGATGATCTTTCTTCCCATGTGGCCGCTGCAGTTGCCTGCAGTTACGGCATTAAGACAGCGCTGCTGTCTGAGAGCGGGATGGGAGATGTCTGTTTTATCGGCGATCTTGCTTTTAATGGCGATCACACGCCTTTAACCGGTTTTGGCGAAGATCAAATCGGTTTATCGCTATTGACGGCGCTGGGCATTTCACCTCAAAGCGTTTTATTAAATCCCGCATACCAGATAATTCTCCCTGAAAACAGAATAGATTTTTTTAATAACAGGCAAGACCTTGTCAAAGAAATGACCAGAGAATTCCCGGAACTGGCCGCGG
Organism: Smithella sp.; assembly: GCA_049515495.1. Classification (GTDB taxonomy): domain Bacteria; phylum Desulfobacterota; class Syntrophia; order Syntrophales; family Smithellaceae; genus Smithella. The sequence continues at coordinate 1,417 of JBEKUA010000258.1, forward strand.
GAATAAAATCCCTTTACAATGCAGTTGCCAGAAACTCGGATACAGCCGCTAAATGGCTGCGCAATCATCCTGATATTGCGCCCCGAAGCCCCAAAGATTATATCGATTTTATTAAGCTGATACCCCAATTATTGCGGTGTAAGTTTGACAATGCCAATTTAGGGCGAATGATGTCGCTTAATGCTGCTTTTAAAAAAGTAATGGAAGCGCAAAAGGTTTTACTTTCCTTCAGGACAAACAATCTAAAGTCCATTTTCTCTTATTATCAATATAGTGCGCCTATGCGCGGCGCTTATTGTTTTTCACAGGGCAAACAGGCGCTTTTTGATTCCCTGCTGAAAAAAATAGAGGCGGCGGATGGTTTGTATCAAAATCGTTGCGAAGTCCTGTCCATTAAAAAAGGCAAATTAATCGAAGTAACTTTCATGGATAAAGACCGCACAGCCTCAAGGATAGAGGCGGATAACTTGATTGTCAGCACAAGATGGCAAAACATGCATTTACTGGTTAAACGTAAAAAGAAAATTAATTTAAGTGATTTGTTCAGGCCGGTTAAAATTTCCCATTATCCTTTTACAATTCATTTGGGTATTAACCCGAAATGCATTCCCGAAAAAATGGCAAAGCACGTCGCGGTAATCAGTGACGTAGGCAAAGACATTTATGATAATAATTTAATTATTCTGGAATTAAACGCGCCCGCCGGTGAAATAGTTACTTCCACATCGACAAAGATACCGCTTTCGGCTACTGTTTTTCTTCCCAACGATCAGGCGGTCTGGTCTAACGAGAATTTAAGCCAAACAGCTGATTCAATCATTAATCGTCTTGAATATTTTCTCCCCTTTTTAAAAGAAAATATTGAATTTTCAGATATAGAGGAATCCATAAATATTTCAAAAAAACAACGCGAGATTGTTAATCCTAAATATCAATTACGAAACTCCCTTATTACCGGTTTTGCCGCGAAAACCAATAAAACAAAATTTGGCAATATTTATCTTACGGGAGCTTCATTATTGACAGACGCCGGCTTCGAGGGAGAAATTATTTCCGGCATAAACGCCGTCTCGCGAGTGGCGGGTAAAACGGAGTAATCTATGGAATACGATTTTGTCATCTCGAATCTCGGAAGGCGATTAATTAAATCTCCACTGAATATCAGCAATTTTACACCGGACAAAAAGAGATTGTTATTCAACTCCTATTTGGATAATTATCTTTCCTGCGTTGATAAAAATGGTCAGCCGCTTTCCGTGGAACTCGCAGGTCCCCGTGATAAAATTTTTTTTAATCCCTCCCGGACAAAAGCGGCAATCGTTACATGC
>JBEKUA010000259.1:0-2742 GCA_049515495.1 Smithella sp.
GCTAAATTCGTAAGCGACTGAATATACAATAATATTGTACCTTAAAAATCGACTGTTTTCGCGGTTTAATGCCGGGAGTCTCCATTTCTACTATTGTGTTATCGGTTCGACTCCGACGCGTCTTGCCTTGGGAGAGCTTCAATTTATTTTTATACTTGAAAACTTATAAAATATTTCAATTACGTATAGAAATTGATATAATTTAAAAAATAACGAAAGGGGGTACAAAAATGGCAAAATTAAGTAAAGATCGATTGATTTTCGGATTATTGCTTATTGTCCTGATTGCAATTGGAGAGATCGTCCTCACCAAATTAAAACTGGTGACATGGCCGGCGTTTATGATTATGATCTTTTTCTTTGAAGCGCACATGGACACAAAAAAGGCCGCCAATATTCTTTTAGGTGGTTTGTTTGGTATTGCTAATCTAATCCTCATCAAAATGTTCCTCGATGCCGCAGCCCCTTCTCTGGGACTTGATCTGGCAAAGTTGGTGTACATTCTTGTTTTTGTATACTTGATAGTTGCCCTTGGAGAAGTTGTCCCAATCTTATTCAATAATTATTGTTTCATGTTTTTCCTGGTGGCCGGATTGGCAGCAACGACTCCAGCGCCCAATGTTTTTCAATGGATGGGTGTTGAAATCGTGGGAGGTGGCCTGTTTATTGCGGGCATATTGTGCATCATGAAGATATTGGGAGCTATGGCGGCGAAAAAAGCGGTAAAAACATAAAAAAGACTGGCTGCTGTTCACAGCTCACATATTCATGAAGGATGATCATTAATCCGAATATGATAAAGCGCTATCAAGAGTTATTAATAACTCTTGATAGTGTCGCATGCCATTTGTTCCCAAAAAACAGCGGGCCAATATGATGGACTTGCGTTAAAGCAATTCTTGCAGCAGAAATATTAGACCCATCAGTCCAAGAATGCCGCTGCCATACCAAAGCCATTTTCTTCTGGTTAAAACAGCTATTGCTGAAACTGCAATTGCTATCTGAAAAACTGTGACTGCTCTGGCCAATATGTTGTGAGCCGCAAGATGATTAGCAGAAGACTTCTCCTTTTCTCTTGCCCGCTCTTCAATTTCCTTTTGATCTTTTTTATAAAGATTAACTTTCTCTTCGTCTTTTGCAGATATCTGCTTACCTAGCGCCTGTAGTGTTTCGATTTTGCTTTCGAGAACTGCGGATTTGATCCCCTTTGCCTGATAATATGCCCATTGATCTGATGATTGGATCTGTTCAATCAGCGCTTCATTTGAATGGTGGCCCGCCATCAGTGAACACAAGGCGGCAAATACGGCAAGGATGGCCGTGCTTAAAGCGACCAGGAACACCCATTTTTCCTCTGTTTTTTCGGCTTCTTCCTGAATAGCTTCGTGTAACTTTTCTGTTGGAACTTCTATTTCTTCAGGCATGATGCCTCCTTCAATCGTATTTTTTTATCTAAAACTGACTTGTGTTTCTTATTCCGTCGGGCGGAAACATTTTTTCATTGGGATAGAAGTTAACAATCCTTTCACATCGAAGTATAGAATTATATTTGATAAGATATCACCTCTATGACCGAGAAATATAAGGGTGTTTGTCTTGTATGTCAATGTAATTCAGATAACAAAAATTGAGATATAAATATTTGCATTCGGTCAGAATATCCATGCCCTTTACATGCGGATTTCGGATAGGACATCATGAAGTGGCGTGAATCAATGAAGAAGCTTTTGGATCTAAGAACCGATATTCTCTGCTAAGGCCATTTTAGGACATATTCACCATGGATAAAGTTTTAGCCGGAAATATCCGGGGGCGATATAAGTATAAATAAAAAAGTGTCTAGCAAAGGCAATCTAGACACTTTTTAAATAAAATGGTGAACGTGCCGGAGGTTTTTTATTAAAGCACTCTGACAGCTATGATCCCATTGATTGCGTAAATTTTCTTTACCAAATCAGTACTGATATCGCCTTCCAGGTCGATAATGTTATAGGCCAGGTTCCCTTTACTCTTGTTGATCATATCCGCTATGTTAAGTTTGTTGTCGGCAAAGAGGTGCGTGATCTTCTCGATCATACCCGGTGTGTTATTGTTTGAAATTGTGATTCTCTTCTTGTCCGACCTGTCGAGGGAGCACTCGGGGAAATTGACTGAATTTTTGATGTTACCGTTCTCAAGAAAATCCATTAGCTGCAAAGTAGCCATGATAGCACAGTTTTCCTCAGATTCCTCAGTGGATGCGCCCAGATGCGGAATGGCGATGACCTTGTCTGTCTTGATGACTTCTTCGTCCGGGAAGTCAGTCACGTAGCAGCTCACGATCCCGTCGGCAATAGCCTTCTTCAGGGATGGGGTATCTACAAGCCCTCCTCTGGCGAAGTTGAGGAGTACGGCGCCTTTCTTCATAATTGCAAACTTGTCGGAGTTGATGAAGCCCTTGGTGTCCTTATTCTGGGGGACGTGCAGTGTTATAAAATCGGACTCTGCTAGAAGCCGCTCCAAGCTTGAAGCTTTCTTGATGGTGCGGGATAACTTCCAGGCCGCCTCGATGGACAGGAACGGATCATATCCCATGACTTCCATGCCCAGAGATTCAGCCGTGTTGGCCAACATGGTGCCTATAGCACCCAGACCCACGACACCCAGAGTCTTGCCCAGAATTTCAGTGCCGCCAAACTTGGATTTACCCTTCTCAATGAGGTCAGGCACTTTCTCCCCTTCGCCCACGAGTCCCTTGGCCCA
>JBEKUA010000260.1:0-2714 GCA_049515495.1 Smithella sp.
AAAGGAACAGTAGGGGCAGAGTTCTTCACAAAAAGGAACGTGAATATAAAGGAGCCGCTGTTTTTCATCGTTACAGGAAGGCAATTCCGGAGACGTTCCTTCTTCAAATTTTAACGAGCGGGCAAACTCCCGTTTTGCCATGTAGGTAACAATTTGATTAATCAAAGACATATCCTTGCAAATTAGATTTTTACAAAATTTAGCCTGTATATTGTTTAGCAAAAGACTTATGATAATTGCAAGCTACAATTCCTTGAAATAATGCAGAATAGGTGGTAAATGGCTCCAAAATAATTTTTCGGTGAAGTTTTATGTCATCCAAAAGAGTTTTAACACTATGGAATGATGAGGGAGAAAACCCTAAGGATACTTCTATCCTGAGAAAGAAATCCGTCGAATTGCCTGTGCCTCTGGATAAAGAATCGCGGGAAATAATACAGACATTAATAGATTCCTTTTTGGAAAAGAAAGATGAGGCCGTAGGATTGGCCGCACCGCAAATAGGCATTAATAAAAGAGTAATTGTTTTCCGCAACAAAGGATTTGAAGAAAAGGGCAGGATAAAAAATGCTGGTGATATCGAAGTTATGATTAATCCCCGGATAAATCAGGCGCGTGGTGAAAAAGTAACTATGCCTGAAGGTTGCCTATCCTGTCCTGAAATTCAGATTGAAGTAAGCCGCTTCCCTGAAATTAAAGTGCGCGCACTAGACGCCAAAGGAGAAAAAGTTAACAAAAGATATGAAGATTTTGTCGCCCGCGTTATTCAACATGAAATTGATCATTTGGATGGCAAACTGATTGTTGATTACGGAGGCGACATGTACTATCCCAAAAGTAAACAACAATTCTTTGAAAAGCTTTTTAAATATTAATCCGCTGGAAATATTGGATTAAATCTTGAAATCTCTTCTAAGTTGTAGTAGTCCTCAAGCTGATAATAAATACCGGGGTAATGAAGATATTTCCCGCGAATTAAATTCCCCCCGGAGAAACCAGCTTCATGTTAAAAATCCAATACCTTCATTGCAATCGTATTGTATTGGAGAATAATTCTTTCCAAAAGAGTTACTTTTTGTGGCGATATGCCTGATCCTCTTTTTCTTATCGCTTATTTTTAAACTCGGAGTGAAATAAAATTGAAAAAAACACCATTATATGAAAAGCACGTCGCTCTAAAGGCCAAAATAATTGATTTTGGCGGCTGGGCCATGCCTGTGCAATACACCAATGTTATTGATGAACACAAGACAACCAGAAGCGCCGCCGGTCTTTTTGACATCTGCCATATGGGGGAGATTGAAGTTAAAGGTCCTCAGGCGTTTGATTTTTTACAACTGGTTTTGACCAGAAATTTAGCAGATCAAGCCATAGGACAGGTTAAACTATCCGCTCTGCTCAATGAAGAAGGCGGTGTTATTGATGATCTAACCGTATATAAAATAAATGAGAATTCTTTCATGCTGGTAACCAACGCCACACCCAGAGAACGTGAATGGCAATGGATAAAATCAATTAAACAGTCTAAAATATTTGATTGCGATTTAAAAGATATCAGCGATGATACAGGTAAACTGGACTTGCAGGGTCCGCGTTCTGAAGAAATTTTGCAAAAACTGACAGAGGCTGATCTGAAAACTCTGCGTTTTTATCATTTTTGCGAGTCTAATGTTGCTGGATTTAAGACCATCATTTCCCGCAGCGGCTACACGGGAGAAGATGGATTTGAGATTTATGCCGAAAGTAATATTATTGGCGAAATATGGGATAAGCTAATGGAAGCAGGCGCTGTTTTTGGTCTAAAACCGGCTGGATTGGGTGCTCGCGACACATTACGCCTCGAAGGGGGCATGATGCTCAACGGTCAGGATATGGATGAATCGGTAAGTCCGCTGGAAGTGCCTTATAGCTGGATCGTTGATGCGCGCAAAGAATTTGTCGGGTCTGCCGCACTCAGAGCAAAACAAAATTCCGGAATCACAAAAAAGCTGGCAGGACTGGAAGTAACCGGACGCGGCATAGCGCGCCACGGTTACAAGGTTTTTCATAAAACGCAGGAAATCGGCGTTGTGACCTCCGGAACATTTTCGCCCACATTGAATAAAGCGATAGGTTTGGCATTTATAGATATTAATTTCAGCGCGCCGGATACAGAAATAGAAATTGATATTCGCGATACATTAATTCCGGCAAAAATTGTGAAACTACCATTTTATAAACGGGAAAAGCGATAAACTGTAAAAGGTATTTTTTTAATGCAGTAAAATCAGATAGTGCCAGACCGGCGTATGCCGGGACTTTTTTATAAATTGGCAAAAACAATATTAAGGAGGAACATAATGTCCAAACAAAATCCCCAAGACAGACTGTATTCCCGCGATCATGAATGGGTAAAAGATAATGGAGACTCAACTGTAATCGTTGGCATAACTGATTACGCTCAGGAAATGCTTACAGATATTGTTTTTGTTGACTTGCCGGAAATCGGAAGAAAAGTTGTCCAAAAGGCTACGGTGGCTGTTGTCGAATCGGTAAAGTCTGTATCCGATATTTACTCTCCGGTTGGAGGAGAAGTAATTGATGTAAATAAAATGCTGGAAGAAACACCGGAGTTGATCAATCAGGATGCTTTCGGAGAGGGCTGGATCGTCAAAATGCGAATCTCCGACGCAAGTGAACTAAAGATGCTGCTAAGCGCGGCTGATTATGAAGAA
>JBEKUA010000261.1:0-2712 GCA_049515495.1 Smithella sp.
AAAATAATTATCAGACTACCCCTAAAAATTTAAAGCAAACCCAGACGGGCGGCATAAGATTAACTGTTGACAATGTATTTAAAATTAAAACAAAGACGTGATTCCTTCTGTTAATCTTTCGGCAGCAGGATAATAGCTATACGCCGGTTCTTCGCCCTACCTTCGGGTGTATCATTATCGGCAAGCGGCTGATATTCGCCAAACGCCGTGGAAGAAAGAATTTTCGGATCAATCCCCTGTTGCTGCAAATATTTTGCGACGTTGATTGCCCGCGCGGCGGAAAGTTCCCAGTTAGTCGGATATATTTTGGCCAGTTTGCCGGCGATTTGAACATTATCCGTGTGTCCTTCAATGCGGATATTTTTATCTTTCACATTTTTTAGAATATCGACGACCCTTTTGAGCACGTCCAGTCCTTCTTTTTTCACCCTGGATTCACCGGAGTCAAAAAGGATTTTATCGACAACATCCATCGTCAGTTTTCCCTTTAGTTCCGTAATGGTAATTTGTCCTTGGGAGATTTCTCCTTTCATCTCCTGAAGAAGGTCTTTATACGTATTGCTTTCTTTTTCCACTTCCTGTGATTTTTGTTTTAAATCGGCCAGATTTCCCTTGAGCTTGGTATTTTCAGCTTCCAGATCGGCGATCTTCTGGCGGCTATCAGCAATATCTTTTGATAAATCATCCGTTCTGGATTGTAAAACTTTGTTCAATTCGTCCCGGTCACTGGTTACTTTGGCTATTTGCTTCTTGAGAGATGCGTTATCGTCGGTTGACGCGGCCAGTTGCTTGGACAGAGCGTCCGCTTCATTGACTTTTTCCAGGTATTTACTTTGCGCGACCATGCAACCATTGCAGATCAGCGCCATTATAAAGATGCCCAAAAATACAGACACTGTTTTTTCCAAGGAATCCTCCTTATTTCAGGTAAGTCAATCTTCTTCAAAAATTATTAGTGAACTTTGATAAGACGTTGCTTTCTTTAGAGCAGATGATAGAAAAATTTTGTCCAGATGTCAATTGTTTTAAATGATAATTACTATTGAAGAAAGGAACGTCTCCAATATTATTGCTCCCCGATCAATCCAATTCGGCGCGTTTGCGGAAACGGGCCCTGCTTGGATATTATTCGGGCAACAGTACTGAAAAACTCTATCAGGCAAGGGGAAATTATCAGTCTATTCTTCTATGATTTTGATTTTATATTGATCGGGCAATTCTTCTGCCTTGTAATACTTTATATGAGATAAGCCGGATAAAATTTCTTTTATTGTTTCCCGCTGATAATCCGGCATTCTAAGGCCAAATATTATGGCAGTAATATTGCCAGGGAGATCGATCGTTTTATTCTGTCCATCCTCTTCAATTAATCTCCATTCTCCTTCATATTTCCAGTCATAGGCTTTGGTTAAAAACTTCATTTCAAAAGCCTTGCTGCTGAATGCCGTTACCTTTTTGTATTTGAAAGGCACATATTTAACCGGATAGGCATATTTTCCCAGATTGTTGTCAGGACTTCTTTCAAATTCGATACAAAACCCTTTATGTTTGTCTGAATAATGCGACCACATCAAAATATTGTCGTTATGATGACTTAAACAAAATACGCCTGTATTTTTTAGATCTTCCTCAACATCGTTTAAGAGCTTCGTATAAATTGTGTTGTAGATGCTTTCATTTTTACCATTTGCCGTTATGCTTTTTAACTCGGCCATCTTTTCAGGATTATACCTGTTGCCATATCCTTCAAATTCGATACGATCAACGTCATCCTTGAATTTATATCTGCAATCAAAAGGGTCGTTAAATTCTTCCGGATTTGACAACCATATTTTTCTGTTTTTGAGAATAAAAAGGGAATTTTCATTATAAGCGCAGTATTTATACAGATGTTTTATGTTTAGATGTTGCAATTTTAATCTCCGGTGTAATTCTGTTTTAATAATCGCAGGCTTTTTGAATTATTTTTGTTTTATCCTCTGCCATTTGCCGGAAGTCGCGGCCAAGGTTTTGAACCTTGATAGAAATTACTATTATATGGAGAGATCTTACGGTTCTTTCAGCAGAGTAATTCCTTTGGAAACTCCAATAGAGTCAGGCAAGGCACAAGCAAGTTTCAAAAACGGCATTCTGGATGTTAAGATTCCCAAGAACCAGAGCGCCAAAGCAAAAGAAACAAAGATTCCCATAAAGACTGCTTAATGCAAAGCCCGCCTCTCCTGTTAAAATCAGGGAGGCGGGCTTTTTTAAACTAATTTAATAATGATCATCTATTTCTTTTCGCTTACTTTGTCGCCCAGCAGATTCTCGATTTTCGGAATGTCGGCGCCGGAAACTATGTTGCCATCGATAATGAAATAGGGCGTGCTAGTGATGCCCATTTTTACGCCCTCAGACTGATGAAGCTTGATAAGGTCATCAACTTCGGCAGTCGCACAGGTCTGATACTTTTGATTATCGATTTTACCTTTCATTACTTCATCAAATGCTTTGGCCCTATCGTTTTGACAGAGTATATACCTCACCTTATTGGGAGAATCAGGATGCATCGGCAGAGGTGTGAAGAAGGTATATTTAGTGATATCCGTCCGCGATTCGAAGAACTTGGCCGCTTGGCGGCAGAAGGGGCAATCGGGATCGGTGAACTCTATCACAACATGTTTCCCCTGGCCTGTCTTAACTGCCTTATCCAGAGGCAAGACCTTAGCCTTC
>JBEKUA010000262.1:0-2705 GCA_049515495.1 Smithella sp.
TTCTTATACCAAGTCGCATTCTTTAGCTAACTTTGTTGGCTGCGTCGTCGGCTTCCTCAACGTATTAAAATACGGGAGTGCCACCCGAAGGGGGCACAATAAAAAACAGACATTTTCCTTACCGGTGATCTGCGCCATTATGGCGTAGATCACATACGCCTGTGGAGCCTCCTCCTTGCCGCCGCGTTATCTTTTGAATGCAACTCGGTATTACAAGCATAAATCCGACTCTGTAAGCATATATTATTTTCTTTGAATCAGATAGAATAACCATAACGTCGGAAGCCTGTATTTTTTCAGAATATTATCCATTAAATTCAGAGGCCGGAAAAAAAATGCGGCACTTTTTTCAGGGAATAATTTTCCCATGACATACATAGGGAGAAAGAAAAAAGTTGTAGCAGGTATCCGTTCCTCTTTGATAATTAATCCTCCTGACTCTTGAATCAGATTAGTCAGTTCAGCAGACGAAAAACACCGGCCTCCTGTATGAATATTTCCGGATGAGGCATTTTTTATAAGATTTAAAATGCCGAAACCGGTTTGATAGTTAATTCCTGAAACGTCAGGTTCAATCATGATTAATTTGCCGCCGGAATTTAATTTTTCTAAAAGATTTTTTATCATGATACGACGCTGATTGATTTGGACGTACATCATTACAGTAACCGATATAATCAGATCGAACATGCCTATGCCCTCAGGTATTGCTTCTATTGATCCCACAAAAGCATTCTTTCCGGTATTTTTTTTATACAGGGATACATAAGCCGGGCTGATATCCATTCCGATAATTTCAGCTTCGGGCAGTTTTTGCGTCAGAGGCATGGTTATCCTGCCGTAGCCGCAGCCGACATCTAAAATTCTGCAATTTTTTTTTATATGATGAATACTATCATATATAAAATTAAGATGAGAAAAATGGAAATGTCTGTTGGCTGCCTCCGGCATGTTTTTAAATAATACACTCTTGCAGGAGCTGCCATATAGAATGCCGCGTTTTTCCCATTCCTCCATGTTGACATCATGATATGTCACAAGCATATCTCCAACCGGCGCATTTATTTTTCGAAATACTTCAGTAAAAAATTAATAACACAGTCTTGTTGGTATCCGGTTATGCCCGGGTACATGGGAAGTGTCAGTTCGTGCTCTCCAACATATTCTGTAAGCGGCAGCTTATGTTTAAAATTAAAATTCTCAAAAAAACTGAATTGATGGATAGGCGGGTAATGGATACTTGTTTGAATGCCATTTTGCCGAAGATAAGTCATCAAATCATTCCTGTTAACGCTTTTGTCTAAAAGAATGGGGAATATATGATAGTTGGTCTGGTCGGCCTTGTCGGCAAAAGGAATCGTTATTTGATCAATTTTACTTAATCCTTTTTTATAGATTCCGGCGGCTTTTAGACGTAAATTGTTACCATCATATAGTTTTTTTAATTGAACTCTTGCCAATGCAGCGTGAATTTCATCAATGCGATAGTTATATCCGAGACAGACGACGTCATAGCTGAAAGCATGGCCGTGATGGCGATCGAGAGTGGCGCTGGTCATGCCGTGAGACCTCATCAGCCTGATCTTTTTGGCGTATTCGTCAGAATCCGTGCAGATCATGCCGCCTTCTCCGGTGGAAATATTCTTGTTGGAAAAAAATGAAAAGCATGAAATATCGCCCCAGCTGCCTAATGGCTTATCTTTATAAGTCGTGCCGGGAGCGTGAGCCGCGTCTTCGATGACAAAAAGAGAATGCCTGGCGGCAATGCGCATGATTTCATCCATATCGCAGGCAAAGCCTCCGTAATGCATAACAATAATCGCTTTTGTTCTGTCCGAAATTTTATTTTCGATATCTTCCGGAGATATTGTCCAGTCATTCAGAGATTTGATATCGGCAAAAACTGGTTTCCCTCCCGCATACAAAATCGAATTCGATGTAGCGACAAAGCTAAGGGAAGGGCAGATAACCTCATCGTCATTTTTGACTCCGACGGCAAGATTCGCCAGATGAAGGGCTGTTGTGCAATTGCTGAGGGCTATCGCATGTTTTACTCCGCAAAATTCTGCAAACTCTTTCTCCAGTGCCTCCGTTTCCGGCCCCATGGTTAACCATTTGCTGCATAAAACACGCAGCACGGCTTCCTCTTCTTCCTGCCCATAGTTGAGATCGAAAAGAGGTATCGTTGGATTGTATCCGCTCATAAAACATCCTTCATTTTCTCGAAATCATCAATAGCCTGTTCATAATCTTCCGGACGGCCGATATCCATCCAGTATCCGTTATAGGCATGACAATGGATGAACATGTTGTGAGATAAAAGTTTCTGGACTAAATCGGGAAAATCAAACCGGCCTTTTGCCGGAATAAGAGGCAAAACCCTGCGGGAAAGAATATAAATTCCCATGCTGACATTAAAATCAAAAGATGGTTTCTCCCGGAACCTGGTTAATCTTCCATTTTTTGAGTATTCTAAAGTTCCGTAATTTACGTTTTGTATTCGTTTATGGGTTGCAATGGTTAAGTCGGCTTTTTTATTTTTATGAATTGCAAAAAGTTTTTTTAAGGACAAATCCGTTAGAATATCTCCATTCATCATTAAGAAATCATTTTCAAGATTATTAATGTGCCTGATCGGCGCGGCCGTGCCCAATGGCTCTTTTTCAATATAATATTCGATAGGTATCTTCCATTTTTCGCCGTTG
>JBEKUA010000263.1:0-2696 GCA_049515495.1 Smithella sp.
ACGGATATACCGCGACTCCATTATGCACGGTAACACATAAGCCTACCGCGGCGCATATGCGGGATAATTCTTCCACAACTATTGCCGAACTGACAGAATCCATGGCCGCACCGCCGAATTCTCTGGGCACCTGCAGGCCGAAATAATTAAGCGCCTTCATTTTCTCGACGACTGCAAAGGGAAAAATGGCTTTGCGATCTATTTCGGCAGCAATAGGCGCAAGTTCCGTTTCTGCAAAATGCCGCACGGAATCACGGATCAACTTATGTTTAGTGCTTGGATTTATTTGCAATGTCATTTTCCCCATCTAAAAGATGTTTGGCACAAATAACTTAAAATAAAAGTAAAATCAAGAAAATGAAACAAGCTATAAGATTTTCTGCGCATAAACAAACAAAATGCCATTAAAATGCGTTTAAAAACTCGCCCTTTTAAAAAGGATAATATTGTATATATGCGTATTTGTTTGTTTTTATAGTATTTATTTTTCTTTTTCCACCCGCAAAACATGATCAAAAACAATCCCTCCCATTAAAATTTTTCCGTCAAAATCAGTGTACATTGCTTTTTTATTTTTAGTTGTTATTATATTAATGATGACTAAAGAAAAGATTCCGACAACTCCCGCCATTTTAGCCTTGAAAGCGCAAGGAGCTGATTTTACTTTGCATACTTACGCCTACGAGGAAAAAGGCGGAACAAAAAAGGCGGCGGGCAAATTGATGGTTGATGAACACCGCATTATCAAAACGCTGATCATGGAGGATGAAACCAGTAAACCGTTCATTATTTTAATGCATGGCGATAAGGAAGTTTCCACAAAATCGCTGGCCAGGACCATCGGCGTAAAATCGATTTCTCCATGTAATCCGGCAGTGGCGGAAAAGCATACGGGCTATAGAGTCGGCGGTACTTCACCTTTCGGCACAAAAAAATCAATGCCTGTTTACATGGAAAAGACCATAAATGATTTGCCGGAAATATTTATCAATGCGGGTAGCCGCGGTTTACTGGCTCGGATACCTGTTGCTGAAATTGTTAGAATACTTAATCCGGTTGAGGTGAACGCTGCTATATAATTTGCCTTTTTCCGGTAAAAAAGAGATAATATAACAAAGGTTAATTAATATGCCTGATAATGTAATAATCCGCTGTCTTAATTGCGGGACAAAAAACCGAATACCGCATAAAAAACTACAGGGCAGGTCTATCTGTGGCAAGTGCGGCGCGTCGCTGGATGACTTAATTATTCGTTGCCTTAAATGCGGCACGAAAAACAGAATGTCTGAAGATCGCTTAAATCAAAAACCTTTATGCGGCAAATGTCATGAACCATTGATCATGCCTCAACAAAAAATCATGCCTTTCGATGTAACGGATCAAACATTTGCCCGAGAAGTGCTGACTTCCGATACGTCTGTGCTGGTAGATTGCTGGGCGCCATGGTGCGCTCCCTGCCGGACATTGTCCCCTATTATTGATGAGCTCGCCTCTGATTATGCCAACGGAGTAAAAGTAGTTAAGCTTAATGTTGATGAAAATCAGATCACAGCTTCCCAATATGGAATTCGCAGCATTCCAACCATGCTTTTCTTTAAGGAAGGTAAGATAGTGGATAGAGTAACCGGGGCACTGCCGAAAGAAGAAATAGAAAGACATCTGTTATCCATAATTAAAACAAACTAAATTAAGCAATTCGCTGATGAAAAATAATAAAATTTCTTTAAAATACCAGTGTAAAATTTTTGATGTTCGGGAAGAAGAATATGATTTGCCAAACGGTAGATCAACCAAGCAAAGCTGGATTAACCATAGTCCCACCGTTGCCCTTGTCGCCATAAACGGCAAAAACGAATTGCTGTTAATAAAACAATATCGCAACGCTGTTAAAAAGAATCTGCTGGAAATCCCCGCCGGCTCAATGGATTCCTCTGAAGAACCTGCTGTTGTCTGTGCCCAAAGGGAACTGGCCGAAGAAACCGGGTTTAAAGCCGGAGATCTTATTAAACTCTTTGAAGGCTACATGCTGCCGGGATACTGCAACGAATATATGTATTTTTTTCTGGCCAATGATTTGATCCATGCGCCACTGACTCCCGACGAAGATGAATTCATTGAAACCATACCTGTCAGCTTTGCACATGCTCAGGAATTAATTAAAAATGGCGAAATAATTGACGCTAAAACCGTCTTAGGAATTATGCTGGCAGAAAACTATTTAAAAAGCGGCTTTTGAAAAATCCTCAAGTAAAAATAATCATTAAAAAAATAAACTGCCGGGATAAATTTATGAAAAGGACTTTCCGATCCCACTCCTTTTTGTTCTAAATAACTTTTTCTCCTGGAAAGTTTCTTGCCAGAGGTAAAAAGTTTTGTTAGACTTCCTTCCAAGTCAGGCATCCGTTTTACTAAAAGGGAGGCACAAACCAATGATCTACAATGAAGAATTTGAAACCATGCCCCGTGAAGTTATAAAATCTTTGCAGGTCAAAAGACTACAGCAAGTTTTGGAACGAGTTTACCATACAGTAGGATTTTATAAAAAATCTTTTGATGCCGCCAAAATCAAACCCGATGGGATAAACTCCATTGCCGACATGAAAAAGCTTCCCTTCATCACCAGAAAGGATTTGCGCGATAATTACCCGTTTGGTTTATTTTCAGTGCCCATGAGCAGTATTGTGCGTTTGCATGCT
>JBEKUA010000264.1:0-2678 GCA_049515495.1 Smithella sp.
GAGAAAGTTTCCTTTGCCGACCACAATTTACTGAAGAATCTCTGCGGCGAACATGATAAGCATTTAAAACTTATCGAAAAGCTGGAGCCTGTCAAGGTAAAAGCATGGGGAAATAACATCACGATTTCCGGCACTGACGGCAACGTTGCCAAGATCAGCTCTATGTTACAGCAGCTTTATGCAATAATGGAAAAAGGATGGCATATTCATTCATCCGATATTGACTATGCTCACCGTATTCTCTCGGAAGATGTAACCTTCGAACTGGCAAGAATATTCCTCGACACTGTTTTTATTTCTTCCCATAAACGTATAATTACCCCTAAAAGTATCGCCCAGAGGCTTTATATTGATTACATGAGAAATTTTGACATGGTTTTTTCAATAGGCCCTGCCGGAACGGGAAAAACATATCTGGCTATGGCCATGGCCGTATCATATTTGCTGGAGAAAAAAGTCCAAAGAATAATTCTGGCGCGTCCCGCCGTGGAGGCAGGGGAAAGATTGGGATTTTTACCTGGAGACCTTGCCGAAAAAGTTAACCCTTATCTTCGCCCCCTGTATGACGCGCTTTATGATATGGTCGATATGGAAAGGGCCTCCGCTCTCATCAATAAAGGTCTGATTGAAGTCGCCCCCCTTGCCTTTATGCGGGGCAGAACACTCAACGATTCTTTTATCATTTTAGATGAAGCGCAAAACACCACATCAGAACAAATGAAAATGTTCTTAACCAGGCTTGGTTTTGGTTCCAAAGCGGTGATTACCGGCGATATTACCCAGGTTGATTTACCCGCGGGAAAAATTTCCGGTTTAATTGAAGCGGAAAAAATCTTAAAAAGAATTGAAAGTGTGCGCTTTGTTTATTTTTCGGAAATCGACGTTATCCGGCATCCGTTGGTTCAGCATGTCATAAAAGCTTACGCGCGCTTGGCTAAAGAAAAAACAGTTGATCCCGGCAAATAAATTTTATGAATTTAATCGAAGCATATCAAAATAAAGCAATAAATATTTTCAAGAAGCTGATTAAAGGCAGGAACATATCCTTGGGCTTTTTGAAAAACAGCCTTTTTCAGAGGTGGGCCATAGCCGTTATCCTTTGCCTGATTTTAGCCATAATCATGGCGCCGGATATTCGTTTTTCCGATCCGCAGTTTAAACTGGGAATGATCGCTCCCAGGAATATTAAAGCCGACTATCCTTTTCTGGTTGAAGACAAACAGGCAACTGAACAAAAAAAACTTGAGGACGCGGAAAATATCAAACCGTTTTATGATTATGACAGCAAAATCGCTGACAATATTAAAACAAAAATAGTTAAAGCTTTTTCACACGAGGCAGAAAGATACAGAAATTCCCTTAAGGGAAGGACGCAGGATATTGACAATATTGATATAAGCAACGTACAAAAAGAAAAAAAACTTCTGGAGGCATATTTAGGTGTTTATTTAAGCTCGGAAGAATTTTATGTTTTAAACGAGTACAGATTCTCCAATGATCTGCAACAAAAATTTTCCCGCCTTATTATTTCTTTTTATGAAAACAAATTCATAACGAATGATATCTTCAGTAAAACAGAAAGACAAAAAGGCATTATCGTTCAAAATATAAAAACTCAAAGTAAGGTAGAAATTCAGAACTCTCCTCTATTATTTAATATCAGGGAAATTGACGCGCCGCTTTTAAAAACAGTCAACACTATTTTTAAAGGTGAAGAAAATATTCTGAAAAAAGTTGCGTTTTCCCTGACTAAAAAGCTGATTGAACCTAATTTGAAATTCAACAAAGAAGTAACGGAGAAGAAAAGACTGTCTATTATCGAAAATACTAACCCGGCATTTTTTCAGGTGCAACAAAATGAAATGATCGTTCGGGAAGGAGAAAAAATCGGTTACATGGAATTAGCCAAGTTAAACGCTTTTTTTAAATCTTCCGAGAGTAATAACGTTGCCAGATTTACAACCATGCTGGGATTTTTCTTCACGGCCATTTTTCTTTCTATTACCTTGTATCTCTGGCGAACAAGAAACTGGGACAAAACTTCCACTCGCTCCAATGTTGATTTGCTTGTTTTCGGCATTATTGCCCTGTTACAAATATTATTTATTAAAGCGGGAATCTTTATTTCCCTGGCCGTTAACAGATCCTTTCCCTCTATACCGGTCGATGCCTGTTATTTCGCCATACCCTTCGCCCTTGGGGCAATGACTATCGCCATTTTAATTAATAGAAACGTCGCCCTGATTATAAGCGCGCTCACATCTTTCCTGATTGGATTCACCTTTGATGAAAAAATTATTTTCCCTCTCTTTTCCTTTCTGGGATCAATTGCTGCATCTTATCAAATTGTGCGCATCCGCCGGCGTTCCGTTTTTCTGAGAATCGGCCTCTTTCTGGGCATTATAAATATGGCGGCGATTATCTGCCTGAATCTTATAACTGGAAATTTATTCAATGATTTACCGTTGCGACTGATAATGGGTTTCATCGGAGGAATTATTACCGGCGTACTTGTCGCGGGAATCACCCCTGTTTTTGAAAGTCTTTTTGACTTCATCACTGATATCAAACTGCTGGAATTGGCCAATCTCAATCAACCTCTTTTCCAGAGAATGATCATTGAGGCGCCCGGAACTTATCATCACAGCATAATCGTTTCTTCTCTTGTGGAGGCTGCG
>JBEKUA010000265.1:0-2667 GCA_049515495.1 Smithella sp.
TTCATAGACATTCAGTTAATTAACTCCGAAACGATTATCCCCAAAAAATGTATCTATATATATAGCAATGTACCACATTTTCTAAAAAAAGCCTCTCCCTTTATTCGTATTCTTTCAGAAAAGATGGAAAAAGCCTGTTTCTTTTTAAAGAAAGGATTTTTTCACTGGCAGGGATGCTTGATTTTAATTTCTGGAGATCATTGATAAATATTTAGCCGTAAGCCTCAAACCGTATCAACATCTTTTTAACAAATTCCCCATTATGAAAGGTTTGCCGTGGCAATGTTTTCGCGCATACTGATTTTCTTCTATCTTACAAAGAATCGGAGACTTCCTTCGTAGATTCAATGCCTTCTTCTATTTTCGAACTGATCTCTTTCTTCTGGGCAATCATGATGTCCCTTGCTTTGTGAATATCTCCAAAAAGATAAAAGGCGCCTATAATGCAAAATACGCCTCCCAGAAAGACGGTACTACGCACACCAATTATTCCGCCGAGACTACCGGCAAGCAAACTTCCGAAAGGAACCGTTCCCATAAAGGCCATGGCATAAAATGCCATGATGCGGCCTCTTTTATCATCATCGACGAGAACCTGAAGCAATGTATTGCTTGAGGCCATCTGAACCATCATTCCCCAGCCCACAATCAAAAGAAGCGCTAAAGAAATCCAGAGATTTTTCGACAGGGAAAACATGATCAGTCCGATTCCGAATACAACTGCGGAGGCCGGTATCATTTCCCATATCTTATGAACACTTTTTCTGGAAGCAAGATACATTGCGCCTGCTAAAGCGCCAAGGCCTGTCGCTCCCATGAGAAATCCGTAAGTATGCGGACCTCCTCCCAGAACCTGTTTCGCAAATACAGGCATCAACACCTGATAAGGCATTCCCATCAGGCTGACCAATGCCAGTAAAATAATCGTTGATCTCATCGGCACGGATTTCCAGGCATAAATAAATCCTTCCCTGAAATCGAAAATGATATTTGTCTTTTTAATAATCTTTTCCCGGGGGACGATTTTCATTGCCAGCAGGGCAATGATGATAACCACATAACTCAGGCTGTTAATAAGAAAGCAAACGCCTTCCCCTGTAAAGGCTATCAGGATTCCTGTAATCGACGGTCCCACTAGACGCGCTCCATTGACCATGGAAGAGTTCAATGCGATCGCGTTACCGAGATCTTCCTTTTTTTCGATCATCTCCACGACAAAAGACTGCCGCGCGGTAATATCAAAAGCATTGATTACACCGAGACAGACATTTAATATTATGATTAAATACACAGTAATTGCGTTTGTCAAAACCAAAACAGCCAAAAGAAGAGCCTGAAGCAGGGCCAGAATCTGCGTAACCAGAAGAATATTTTTCCGGTTCCATTTGTCGGCTATGATTCCGCCGAAGGGCGAAAGAAAAAATGTCGGGATTTGACCCGCGAATCCTGTTATCCCGAGCAAAACGACTGAATTGGTCAGCCTGTATACCAGCCAGGATGTGGCAATCCGCTGCATCCAGGTTCCTATTAAAGACAGTCCCTGACCAATAAAAAATAACCGGTAATTTTTATACTGCAGCGCTCTGAATGTTGATTTTAACGACATAAAAGACCGAAAAATATATTTTAAATACGCGCTATCCCCGCCCTAATATTCGCCATTCTTTTTTCATTGCAAATAGTAGTTTTTAATTCCGATAAATCCGATTAACAACAACATGACACCACAAATTAATAGTCCAATTATACAAACAATTAGTAATAATCCAAATTTTTTAACCCTTCTCTTTCTTTGTTCCTCTTGTTCGCCAACGTAATTTAATTTCCCTTTATAGTAGCGATATGCCCATCTTGCAGTGAACATGAAAACCAAGCCGTATGCTATTTCACGAAATATCCTTTCTTGCATTTTGAAAACCCTCTAATTTTGATAATTTATTTGAATAATCCAAGGAGTCACCCATTCTTACCCCTTCCGATCTATTGCATTATCTCTCTTCAATCGATATGGCTGTCCATATGCCATCTGACCTAACCATTCTTTTTAGATTTATCAGGTAGCTTTTTGTTCCTTTGCATATTACTTCAGCCTTACTATTTGTTTTTGAGTTTAGATTACAATTCTCGTATTTTATATTTTTGTCGATGTCGGTTAAAGCTGCAAATGCAACATCAAGTGGTTCAAGTCTCCACGGTTGATGCCCATTATCAACTTCTGATTGTAATCTTTTCTGTTCTTCTAATTTAACATCTAATTTAAAAATCTTTTTACTCTTAATGTTTGATTCGCATGAGGCAATATTATTAACACAAATGAGTAAACTTAAAATTATCAATGATGAGAATAACATTCTATTCATTTAACAAATCTCCAGAATATCGTATTATTATTTTTTAAGCCAAGTTCTCTAAAGGCGCCATTAGAAAGATCAATGCCAGCATCATTTGTCGTACGCCCAAATTAGTCTGTTCCTGATTCTTCTTGCGGGCGTTGATTTGTGGGCCAATATGGACGTTCCCCATTATTCTAAATTCCTGTCCGGCATCAGTTGGATAAGAATAAATAATTTTTTTGAACACTGACATTATTGATAGAGTATCGTAAGGGCGCCAAAACAGGAACGCGATCAACCGGGTTTACTTTATTTTGTAACTCTTGAATGACGG
>JBEKUA010000266.1:0-2662 GCA_049515495.1 Smithella sp.
ATTAAAAATTCCCGAATCCGTATTCTCTTTAACCTTGCTGATGGCGGCGATTAATTCGGGATTTCCGCAGGCCATGCCCAGTCTCCATCCGCACATGTTGAAAGGTTTGGACAGAGAGTTCAGTTCTATGCCGACATCTTTTGCTCCCGGCGCCATCAGAAAACTTATGCGCTTCTGACCGGCAAATACTATTTCGCTGTAAGGATTGTCATAACATACGGCAATGTCGTAATGTCGCGCAAACTCGACAAGTTTGTTTAAAAATTCAGGAGTCGCGCACGCGCCGGTTGGATTATTCGGATAATTAAGGAACATGGCGGTTGCTTTTTGAGCAACATCCGAAGGAATTTCTTCAAACACCGGCAGATAGTTGTTTTGCGGCAAAATGGGAACGTTACACGGAATGCCGCCGCCCAGCAAGATGCTTGCCCGATAGGCCGGATAGCCGGGATCGGTCATTAAAACGATGTCGCCATGGTTGACCCGCGCTATGATAAAATGATGACAGCCTTCTTTAGAACCGATAAGCCCCAGAATTTCATTTTCCGGATTGAGTTGCACGTTATAGCGAACCTCATACCACTTGGCCACTTCACGGCGGAAGGAAAGCATTCCCTTTTCTTCATCGGTCGGATAACGATGATTTAAAGGATCGCGCGACGTGGCACAAAGCTCATCAATTATAGAATCAGGTGTCGCTTCCACCGGGTCGCCGATAGCCAGGGAAATGACATCTATCCCGTCGGCCTTGGCTTTATTGATTTTTTTTCTCAATTCCATGAAAAGATACGGCGGTATCTTCGTTAGTTTTTCAGCTGTTTTCAAAATAAATATCCTCCAAAATTAATCAAATGTTAATTATTTATAAGCTTCTTCAAAAAGAAATCCCTGATAGATTATTTTTACTTTGCCTTCAAGGTAAATTTCCCGCCAGAGGCCGTTTTGATTTTCAAAATAAATGCGCAGTGTCTCACCGCTTTGCACCAGTACGTCCACCGGAGATTCCACAAGACCTCTTTGCGCCGCGGCCAAAACAGATGCTACCATGCCGGTGCCGCAGGCAAGCGTTTCACCCTCCACGCCGCGTTCGTATGTGCGCACTCTTATTTTATGCCGGTCAAAAACGACGGTAAAATCTGCGTTTGTTCCACGAGGAGCAAAGTTTTTGTGATAACGGATACTGCGACCGTCGTTATTCACGTCGCAATTATCAAGATCATCGACAAAAACAACTGCGTGAGGAACGCCTGTGTCAACGCAATCCAGAATAAACTTTTGTCCATCCGCCTCTATTTTAATTTCGGTGCTTACGGGAGAAGGGTCGGTCAGTTTTACTTTGATAACATCGTCTTTGACCTCGGCGCTGATAATGCCGGCGATTGTTTCAAAGGACATTTTTTCTCCGGCGATGCCTTTTAGATAAGCATAACGCGCCACGCAGCGGCTGCCATTGCCGCACATTTCCGCCACAGAGCCGTCGGAATTAAAAAACTGCCATTTGAAATCAACGGATTTAGAAGGTTCAATTAAAAAAAGACCATCCGCGCCGACAGAAATTTTACGTGCGCAAACCCGTCGCGCGAAAGCCGGCAGGTCGCCCACATTCAGGGATAAATCACGGTTGTCGATAATGATAAAATCATTGCCGCTGCCGCTCATTTTATAAAATTCAATCATCGTTAATTCTGTTCTTTGCGTTGCCAGTTAAATGCCGCCGGGGTTAGATTTCCAATACGATATCATCCTTGCGATTGAGAGAACGTGTCACGCGCAACACCTCTTCCGTAGTCGTCATGCCGTGTAGTACTTTATCAATACCGTCCTTTTGCAGCGTTATCATTCCCTGCTTCAAGGCCAGTTCATTAATCTGGTTGGCGTCTGATGTTTTTAAAACAAGCCTTTTAATTTCTTCATCAACAATTAAAATTTCAAAAATGGCTGTTCTTCCCCGGAAACCTGTTTGCATGCACAGGTTACAGCCTTTTTTCCGGTAAAATATATTGTTTTGCAATACCGACCGGTTTAAGCCCAGGTTGTCCAGGGTTTCCTCATCCGGCACATAAATTTCTTTACAGTGCGGACAAAGAACGCGCACGAGCCGCTGCGCTATTATTGCGATAATTGACGAAGTCGCCAAAAAAGGCTCAATGCCCATATCAATTAATCTGGTTATGGCGCTGGCCGCGTCATTGGTGTGAAGGGTGGAGAAAACAAGATGGCCGGTAAGTGATGATTGAATGGCGATCTCTGCGGTTTCCCTGTCACGGATTTCACCGATCAGAATAACGTCGGGGTCCTGACGGACGATGGAACGAAGGCCTGCGGCAAAAGTCAGATCTATTTTGGGATTGACCTGAATTTGTCCGACGCCGTCCATCTGATACTCAATGGGGTCCTCTATGGTGATAATATTTATTTCCGGATGATTGATAGTGGAAAGCGCTGCGTATAACGTTGTTGTTTTGCCGCTGCCGGTTGGGCCTGTAACCAGGATTATTCCGTAAGGGGATTTGATAAGTTTGTTGAGAAGTTTGATCCGTTCATCATGCATACCCAGATCTGAGAGCATGAGTATATTGGCCGTTTTGTCCAGCAGACGCAAAACGACTCTTTCCCCGAAAGCTGTGGGAATTACCGATACGCGGATATCAACGAGGCGGTC
>JBEKUA010000267.1:0-2657 GCA_049515495.1 Smithella sp.
TGGGTTTTTTAAACGCCTGTCAAATGTGCTCCGCCATGATAACCGCCGGAAAGATAAAGGCCGGGCTGGTGGTCAGTAGTGATCTTGTCAATGGAAGTATCAGTGAAAAAGGTTGTCCCCCGGAATTTCTTCCCTCCGGCGCCGCCATGCTGCTTTCCGGAGAAAAGAACGGCGGCTCAGGGTTTAAGACATTTCGTTTCAAAACATTCCCGGAAATGCAGGATGCCTGCGAATCATATTTGTTTCATGACAAAGATCATATGACCATGATATTTAAGAGGGATCCGGCAGTCGAAGATATATATCTCAAGGCGGTATCGGCCGGGGTCTCTAAATTCCTGGAAAGAGAAGCCGCTTCGCTGGATGACTTTGACATGATCATCCCTTCTCAGATTTCTTCCGGGTTTATCACAAAAATGGCCGACGTACTCGGCGTAAAAAGGGAAAAGATGATTGATGTCACACGGGAAGGCGGAAATTTATTTAACGCCTCGCTTCCTGCGGCCATGGATCATATCTTTAAACACAACAAGCCGGAACCGGGACAGAAGGCCCTTATTATCAATGTTGCTTCCGGAATACAGGTGGGCTGCGCTGTATATCAGTTTTAATTAATTTGTTTGATTAAGGCCAAAACAAAAAGAGCGCGAAGAAATCTGTAAAATGGTTTAATGGATTTCTTAATTAATTTCTTAAATATTGCATGAGTTTAATTTTATTCTCAGCAGGGGATGATTTGGGGCGGCCGAGATCTTTTCGGGCGCCTTTTTTCACTCGAATTTCAAGGAGTCCGAGGTCTTTTGCGGTGATGAATTCTTCCATTGCTTTTATAAGTTCTTCTTTTGTTATTGCCAACCATGTTTTTTGATAGCCGCATGCTTTTGCAGTTTTTCTAAAATCGACTTTGAACCCGCACGTCGGCTGACCTCCAACTGAATCGTGAGCGCCGTTATTGATAACAATGTGTTTCAGGTTTGTAACACATGATTCGGCAATAGTGGCGAGTGCGCCCATGTGCATGAGCATGGCGCCGTCGCCATCGATACAAAAAACAGTTCGATCCGGCGCGTGGAGCGCAATCCCAAGCGCGATTGAGGAGGCATGTCCCATGGAGCCGACAGTGAGAAAATCAGAATCTCCCTTTTGGCCCATCTGGATCCTGCTTTCATAAAGTTCACGTGATGCCATACCTGTCGTTGAGACAAAAACAGGCTTATTGATTGTTGATGTGATTTTTAAAATTATTTGAATGGCCTCTTCACGAGTCAGGGAATAAGGAGATGGCGTTGTATTTTTTTTGAGAGCTTCATACGGCTCAAAGGTGTCTTTTCGAATGACGAGTGCGTAGGGCGCCTTTGAAGAATGCATAAACTCAAAAGCTTTTTTTATCGCCGCTTCGGCGTCAACGAATTCTTGTGGAAGAACTTCGTATGGAATCCCCAGCGTTTTTAATAACTCTAATGTAATTTCACCTTGTTTGACATGTTGCGGTTCATCTTTGAGGCCCGGTTCTCCGCGCCAACCGACAATGAGCAACATGGGAATGCCGTAAACTTTTGGATCTGCAAGTGAGGTCAGGGGATTAACGGCATTTCCTTCACCTGAGTTTTGCATATAGACGAGAGCGGGTTTATTTGTGGCAAGATAGGCGCCGGCGGCAAGCCCTATGGCCGCGCCTTTATTTACTGTAATGAAATTCTTATTGGAGGGCACATTGTCTTGAAGATAGGCGCAAAAGGACTTTAAAAGGGAATCCGGAACTCCGCAATAAAAATCCATTCCTTCGCTCGTAAGAAGTTCGAAAATTTTGGCACAGTTCAACATGGATAAATCCGCTAAACTTTATTGGGTAAAATTTTCAAAATTTCCGAGACAGACATACAATACTCATTGGATGCTTCCAATGCCCGCCCGTTTCGGAGAATAGATTCTGCTGTTTTTACCATCGCCGGATAAGCCGCGCGAAGAAGGTGGTTTCCGTAAATGACGATATTGACGCCTGCTTCAACCAACTCTTTTTCGTAAATTTGGCAGTACGTTGTAGGAACGACAACGAGTGGAACTTTCTTTTCAAATTTTTGATATTCTTTACAAAATTGTAAAATTTCTGATGGCTCTTTTGCCTGACTGTGAATCATGATGCCATCGGCACCGGCCTTTATATAGGCAAAGGCGCGAGTGAGGGCATCGTCCATTCCTTTTTTCAGAATCAGGCTTTCGATGCGCGCGATAATCATGAAATCATTTGTAACTTGAGCTTTTTTACCGAGGGAAATCTTATTGCAAAAAGCCTCGATGGAATCTTGAGTTTGTGAAACATCCGTTCCAAAGAGTGAATTCATTTTGAGGCCTGTTTTGTCTTCAATAATAACGGCGGACACGCCAAGTCTCTCAAGCGTTCGAACGGTATAGGTAAAGTGTTCTGTGATGCCTCCGGTATCGCCGTCAAAAATCATGGGCTTCACTGTAACTTCAAAGATATCATTGACGGTTCTAAGACGTGACGAGAGGTCGACCAGTTCAATGTCCGGACGGCCGTGAGCTGTTGATTCTGTTAAGCTGCTAAGCCATATGGCATCAAATGATCGAGTGCCTCTTACCGGATCTTTCACCTCTGTTTTTTCTACAATAAGAGCGCTTAGCGCATTATGGGCCTC
>JBEKUA010000268.1:0-2655 GCA_049515495.1 Smithella sp.
CTCCGCCGGAAAGGGAATAAGCATAATTTTTCGCCAGCGCAGTCAGATCGAGTTCAGCCAGAAGCTCATGGAGTTTTTCTCTCTTTTCTTCTTCCATCAAATCAAGAGTTTCTAAAATCGCCAGAATATTTTCTTCTACCGTAAGCTTTCGGAAAATTGACGGTTCCTGCGGCAGGTAATTTAAACCTTTCCTTGCCCTTAAATACATGGGAAATCCGGTAATGTTTTCGCCATCCAGAAAAATTTCCCCGGCATCAGGCTTAATAAGCCCCACAATCATATAAAAAGTGGTTGTTTTACCGGCGCCATTAGGGCCAAGCAAACCGACTACTTCACCAGGCGAAATAGACAGGTCAATCTGATTG
This sequence comes from Smithella sp., assembly GCA_049515495.1. GTDB lineage: Bacteria > Desulfobacterota > Syntrophia > Syntrophales > Smithellaceae > Smithella. The sequence continues at coordinate 366 of JBEKUA010000268.1, forward strand.
ACAACCTTTCGCTTGCTATAGATTTTGATTAAACCTTTTGCCGATAAATCGCTCATAATTTTACAACGCCGGTTGATTGACTCCTGTTTTTTTCTTATTCTGGGGATAAATTATCGCCTTAACTTGTTTTTGCGTATTACTTTCCACTATTCCTCTGTTTTCATTGAGAAATACTATTACTCTATCTCCTTTTACGGAGTTTTTCCCCTCGCTCAAAACAGCATTACCGGTCAGAATGACTTTATTGCTGTCCCGATAATATATTGCCTCATCTCCTGTGGCCACTCTTTTGCCTTGAGTCAAAGAAATATTTCCTTTCGCTTCAATTTTTTCCAGATCACCTGTTCTGTCGGTATCTATTGATCCGATTTTTTCTTTTTTATCAGGATTCTTTTTATAATACAAAAGCAGTTTGTCAGCTTTCAGTATGTTTTGGCCTTGTGTGACCTTGGCGTTACCGGAAAATACGACGAGCTTCTTGTCATTAAAAGCTTCCATTTTGTTGGAAGTAATTTCCATAGGTTCATCGGATTTGCTAATGAGATTATTATCGGCATATACGCGGAGGACTGACAGGAGAATAATGAATAAAACAAATATGCAAATTTTTTTATTTATCATTTAATTTCTCAATTAATTTATTTTCGCTTTAACCATTGAGGGAATACTCAATTTCCCGTCATTAGTATAGAGCGTTAGTCCGGTTCCCGTAAGTTTCATACGCTTATTTTCCATAGTAACCGGCGCGTCGGTATAAAATTTCTTTTCAGCGTCATTATAACTCAAATGATCAGTGGAGAATTTGTCGTTATTATCAGATGTTATAATAACATTGCCTTGTATTTCAATATTCTTTTCTTTCGTAAACATTTGCCCTTTGTCGGCGCTCATCAAGAAAACTTTGCCATCGGACGTTGTTAACTTTATATTAATCTTCTCCAAAACAGCAAGGTCCTGCTTTTTACTATATGTAGCCGTTTCGGCTTTTACCTCCCATTTGGCGTTGGCTTCATTGACTTCCGTAAAATCGAAGCCCTTAAATTTCAGATCAACACCTTCCTGAAGCTCCTTGAATAAATTTTTGGGTTTACTCACATCATTCTTGATGACGGCCGCAATGACAACAAGAATTGCCAAAAAAACTGTTACTATTATCGAGACAATAATCGCTTTTTTGCTTAATTTCATTTTAAATCCGTGGCATCCTGCTATCGCGCATTATCGTTGAATTAATTATATCACTCAGTATGTCACGTGTAAAGAAATAAGGCTGAAAAGTGAGGGAATATATTAAAAAATAATGCTTACGATGCTTGTTATACCATTTAGAGAAGCGTAATTATAAATTAGCACCTTCCTTGCCGGGAAAAGCCGTAGGCTGTTTAAAAATGTTCAGATGCAAGGCGCGCGAATAACAGTACCGCGAGGCGTATTAAGTCATACGTTGAGCGGTGCTGTTTGCAGCGCAACGCAGCAGATGGGCGTTTTTTAACAGCCGTTCACATTAAAATTCGTATTTGGCGGCTATTTCTTGCCACTTCCCCTTCGCCTGTAAAATCATCTCACAAACTTCTCTGACCGCACCGTGTCCGCCAGTATTTTTCGTTATATAATCCACTGATTTTTTCACTACATCAACAGCATCCGCCACCGCAGCGGAAAACCCGACTCTTTTCAATACCGGTATATCAACGATATCATCGCCCACATAAGCCACTTCATCGGCTGATAATTTGTGTTTCTTTAAAATTTTTTCAAAAACTTCTTTTTTGTTGAAAACCTTTTGATAAACGTCTTTAATCTCCAGATCCTTCGCCCGATATTCGACCACCTTCGATTGCCGCCCTGTAAGTATCGCTACTTTGATTCCATAACGTTGAAGCAGTTTAATTCCGTGCCCGTCACGTACATCAAAATTTTTTATTTCATGCCCTCCATTATCCATTATTATCCGGCCATCAGTCATGACACCGTCAACATCCAGAATCAGTAATTTTATTTTTTTAAGTTTCTCTTTGATATTTTTTTCCATTTTTCCACTACCCTTTTTGAGTTTCATTATTAAATAGGATCAGTATATTTAATGATTCGCCTTCCCTGCCATTTCTTTTGCTTCGGCCTCCGGATTCAAATCCAGGTTTTTACCGGTTTGATGCTTTTACCAGAGAGTCTATTTTTTTCAGCATCGTAAGCAGTTCTTCCAGCGAATCCAGATAAAGAGAATTGGCGCCGTCGCACAAAGCCTTTTCAGGGTTACTATGAACCTCGAAAAAAACGCCATCCACACCTG
>JBEKUA010000269.1:0-3082 GCA_049515495.1 Smithella sp.
TTTTTCTCCTTTCGTTAAATGGTTTTCCCTCTAAAAACATTTTGAAAAACCAACTTCACAAAAAGGCGGTGCAAAGAGCACGAAAGAGCCGAAGGCGCTTCTATGCCATGCCCAGAGGGTATTGCGAAAATATTGTTCGCGCTTTTTAGAAGAATATTTTTGTAACGATAAAGATTTTCACCGAAGAAAAATAAAAGAATAAAAAAACAAATATCAAAATCTTTATTGCCGAAGGCATGGAATAGAACTTTCGTGTAGAAGGCACCGCTAGTTGGTTTTGAAAAAAAGAAATAATAAACTATAGGGAGATCTTTTGATGGGTGCAGGGAAGAATTAATGGGGGTTACAATCCCCTTAAAATACCTTCCCTGCAATAAAAAAAACAACAGGGTGGGAATAATGAACGGGATAGGCGTGAAATGGCTGTATTTGTGATTAGCTGAATATGTGTGTTGCTTATGAAGCGGCAAGCGATGTGCTGCAAGCCTCGGAGCGATAGCGAAATAAGCGGCACACTTTTTCAGCGGATAGAATCACAAATATGCTCACAGCCTTTTCATGTCTATACCAACCTCAAGCAGGGTGGGAAATCAGATGTAGCTTGGCGCCGGAAACTAGGCGTTTACTTGACCTTATCTCCTTGTTGTGCTACATTGTAGCCCAATGGAGGTAATTATTATGGCTACAAACCCAGTTGTCCGTGCGCGTATTGATGATCACGTTAAGGCGCAAGCCGAAGCGGTGCTTGCTTCTATCGGGCTTACCGTTTCGGATGCTTTCCGCATGATGATGATTCGCATTGCAAAAGAAAAGGCGTTGCCTTTTGAGCCTCTCATCCCCAATGACGAAACTATTGAGGCCATGAAGGCCGCTCGTCGCGGCAAGCTTACTACGGCAGGAACCCCTGACCGCCTGCTTGAGAAACTCAATGCGGAAGATTAGATACACGGCCCGCTTTAAGCGTGACTACAAACGGGAAAAATCAGGGCGGCACAGCAAAATCATCAACGCCGCCTTGATGAAGATCGTAAATTTACTCGCCGCCGATATGCCTTTACCAAAAAGCAATGTTGACCATCCGCTTATTGGTGAATGGTCAGATCATCGTGACTGCCATGTCAAGCCCGATCTCATACTTATTTACCGCAAACCCGACGATGAGCATCTCGATCTGGTGCGTCTCGGTTCGCACAGCCAGCTTGGTTTATGATAAGAGGCTATCGCCAAAACCTTTCAAACCGCGCCGGATTGGCGGCGGTGTATCTGACTGTGTGCTGAATGTTCCTGTGTCCTATAAGAAAACTCTTAGTAAAACGTAGTGAGATATTTTGATGGGTGCAGGGAAGAATTAACGGGGGTTACAATCCCCTTAAAATACCTTCCCTGCAATAAAAAAATAATAGGGCGGGAACAATAGACGGGATAGGCGTGAAATGGCTGTATATTTGTGATTAGCTGAATATGTGTGTTGATTATGAAGCGGCAAGCGACGTGCTGTAAGCCTCGGAGCGATAGCGGAATAAGCGGCTCACTTTTTCAGCGGATAGAATCACAAATTATGAATACAGCCTTATCACGTCTATACCAACCTCAAGCAGGGCGGGTTCTTCCTTATAAAAAATAAATACGTGAGCAGTTTAACGACGTGCTCAGGTCATATTGGTTAATAGCAATAGTATTGACATAAATCATTATCCTCCGGTGATGTTTGGCCGGACAAACCGGAGAAATCCGGTTTTAGCCAGCCATGATGGGGGATGTTTAAGATAGGTGCAGGGAAGAAAAAGGGGGTTATTACTCCCTTAATACTTCTTCCCTGCAAGCGCCTGGGTTTGTTCAGCCCTGGTGTAAAAATAAACTATCATTCTGAGAAATTTTCTTCCTCATCAGGTGAATGTGCACCACTGTGATCGTATTTATAACCGCACTTTTTGCATATTATAGCCTCGTATCCGAGGCATCCATCGTACTCCCGGAAATCAGATACTTCACTGGCGCCACAATTTTCACAAGGTTTTACAGATATAATCATTACAAACCTCTCTCTGCCCGTATAGCCGATAGCGCAGCATAAGAATTATTTTTTATCTGCAAGTTTATGAAGTAACTCCGCCGTCTTTAGATAGGATTCTTTTTTATTAGCCAAGCCGTCATTGTAACAAACAACAAAAACTTCTTGAATATCTGCCGCTATCCAATAAGGAATATTGTCTTTCGGTTTCCAATACGTTACCCACGAATAGCCGAATGGCTCTTTGCCCTGTTTTGCTCTCCATGCGTCTATGTCAGCCATTTTTACAGGTGTGCAAATGCCCATTCCGTTAAATAGTTTTCGCGTAATCTTTCCTGTATTTTGATATAATTTTGCAGCGTTAGGGTCGCTGAATGCTGCATACCAGTTATAAGTAAGGTCTTTTTCCGTATCGTTAAGATATTTATGTTTTTCCATTTCATCCTCGTTTCGCGGGACGCCGTAAGCCATTGTCCAGTTAAAAGGATCATCAAGCGCCGGATTACTTATTTTAATAGGAAAATCCTGTTCTCCATTTTTTTGTATTTCAATCCATGAGTTTTTCCCGGAATTTAAACATGAGAAAAGTCCAATTAATGCCGTCTCAAAATCTGTTGTTGCCTTTGTCCATGATGTTGATTTATTCTTATTCATAATATTCCCTTTCTGCCCGTCATGCCGATAGCTCAGCTTTTGAACGTTAGTAACTATTGATTGATTCTTAAAATATAATCCGCGGCTTTTTGCGCCTGTGTCGCTGCCATGATTACAAGCTTTTTGTCGTCTTTAAGAGCTTTCAGCCAACCTTGAATATAGGCAGCGCTATTATTAAGCGTTACGTTTTCAATTCCGGTAAATCCGCACAGGAAAGCGGCACCCATTTCTGCCACAAGTTCTTCTTTGGAATATTCACCATTGCCAAACCGGCTAACATTATTATTAAGACGATTTAAACGGCTTTGGTGGCCGGTGGCGTGAACAGTTTCGTGAAATAATGTTGAGTAATATTCTTCGGCAGTGTCAAAACTATCAAAGCGGGGCATGCTGACAATATCGCTTAATGGATTATAA
>JBEKUA010000270.1:0-2647 GCA_049515495.1 Smithella sp.
CGAATATGAGCACCATCCACATCCGCATCCGTCATGATAATGACTTTATGATACCGCAGTTTGCTAATGTCATAATCGTCAGTTCCAATACCCGCTCCAAAAGCCGTAACCATCGTTTTGATTTCTTCATTTTGCAGCATTTTATCAAAACGGGCTTTCTCCACGTTTAATACTTTCCCGCGCAATGGCAGAATGGCCTGATTTTTCCGGTCACGTCCCTGTTTGGCCGAACCGCCGGCGGAATCTCCTTCCACCAGATAGATTTCACTCAATGCCGGATCTTTTTCCTGACAATCTGCCAGTTTTCCCGGCAGGGCTCCCACTTCTAGCGCGCTTTTACGCCTGGTCAATTCCCGCGCGCGCCTGGCCGCTTCTCTAGCGCGAGCCGCCTCCATGCATTTATTCAATATCTGTTTGGCAACAGACGGATTCTCCTCAAGGTAACTGCCGATCTTTTCGTAAACAATGCCCTCCACCAAGCCACGCACCTCAGAATTTCCCAGTTTTGTTTTTGTCTGACCTTCAAACTGCGGATTCTTTACTTTGACGCTGATGACGCACGCCAATCCTTCTCTTAAATCCTCTCCGCGCAGAGATTCTTTGCCGTCTTTGATTATTTTATTGGCGGTGGCGTAATTATTAAAAACCCTGGTCAGAGCCGAGCGGAAGCCGATCATATGAGTTCCGCCTTCCGTTGTGTTGATGCTGTTTGCAAAGGCAAAAATATTATCCAGATAAGTTTCGTTATACTGAAGAGCAACTTCTACCGAACAATCTTCCTTGGAGCCGGAAACAAAAATCGGATTTTTATGCAAAACTTTTTTATTACGGTTAATATATTCAACAAAGGAAACTATACCGCCTTTATAAAAGAATTCATTTTGCTTCGCGGTGCGTTCGTCGATTAAATTAATTTTGACGCCGGAATTTAAAAAAGCCAGTTCGCGCAGACGATTCGCGATAATATCAAAACTAAATTCACTTTCTTCAAATATTTCATCATCGGGTAAAAAAGTTACTTTTGTTCCCTTTCCTCTTGTTTTGCCCACCATTTCCAGAGGACCGTCGGGAATGCCGCGTTTGTAAGACTGCCTGTAAACATTTCCGTCGCGTCTTACTTCAAGTTCACAGGTTTTAGAAAGGGCATTCACAACTGAAACACCAACGCCGTGCAAACCGCCGGATATTTTATAAGAATCATTAGAAAACTTACCACCGGCATGAAGTTTTGTCATAACCACTTCTGCTGCCGACACACCTTCTGTTTTATGAATATCTACAGGAATACCGCGGCCGTTATCATCAACAACAATACTATTATCCACTCTTATTTTTACTGTGATTGTATCGCAATATCCGCCAGCCGCTTCATCAATACTATTATCAACAACTTCATAAACCAGGTGATGAAGACCTTCCTTTCCGGTGGAACCTATATACATGGCAGGTCTTATACGAACCGCCTCCAAGCCTTCTAATACTTTAATACTATCCGCATCATACTTATGTGTCATAAATAATTTTTAATTTCCTCTCTGCTACTATATTTTTAACGGCATAATTATGCATAAATAACCGTCATCTTCAGCCTGTTTTATCAGTGATGGTTTTAATCCCACTCCAACTTCCAACAAAATATTTTCTTTATTAATCACAGATATGGCATCAATTAAATAATTTACATTAAATCCACTATCAATAATTTCTCCATCATAATCGATATCTATCTCTTCAGTTGCTTCACCTACGTCCAAATTTGTGGAATTAAGTGTTAATTTACCTTTGGAAAAAGAAAGAATAACTCCACCATATCTTTCTGACGACACAACGCTCATTCTTTTTAAGGCATGTAGAAAATATTCTTTTTCTAAAACAACTCTAATTCCTTTTTCAGTGGAAATAACTTTTTTATAATCAGGATAATCCGCATCAACCAAACTGACTTTTAAAAGAGTGTTTTCTGTTTTCACGACAAACATATTTTTATGTAAACCTATTTTAACCTCTTCATTTTCATCAATAATTTTTTTTATTTCCATTAATCCCTTGCGGGGAATAATAATTCCTTTTCCAGTCTTAAAAAAAGGTCCTGATATTAAACCTTTAGCCAACGCTAAACGATGACCGTCAGTAGCCACCATTCTCAATAAGTGATCTACCCCATCCACTCCTTCTTCCAATAAAACACCATTTAGATTTTTTCTGCTTTCATCAGTTGCCATAGCGAAGGCTGTTTTATTAATTAAATCTTTTATTACCATTCCCTTTATTTTATAAAGAGGAATATCCTTATCATCTGTAATACTTGGAAAATCTTCGGCTGGCAGTCCTGGTATTTTATAAAACGCTCGCTGAGATGCTATTTTTACAATATTATTTTTTTGAGTGAAATTAATTACTTCACCCTGAATTTCTCTTATCATTTCATATATCTTTTTTGCGGAAACGGTGATTTCACCGTTTTCCGATATCTCCGCATCATAATCAGACATTAAAATTATTTCTCTATCAGTAGCAATTATTTTAAGTTTATTATTTTCAGCCTTTACAAGAATATTATTTAAAATAGGTATTGTTGTTTTTTTTTCGACAATACCTAATGTTTTTTGAATACCATCAAGAAAGGTTTCTCTGTTTATTTTAAATT
>JBEKUA010000271.1:0-2644 GCA_049515495.1 Smithella sp.
ATTGAATCGGCGTTAAAGCGCCACAGGAAATAATCTTCAATAAGGTAGAGTTTATTCATGAAAAAGATCGTCATTCTGCACAGTGATATTTCGCTGGATGCCAGTGAAGACGAATTGGATTGCCTCCAGCAGGCCAAATCCATCGCAGGGGCGCTCCGCACTCTTAATTACGATGCCGTACTTTTGCCGTTCGAACTCAACCTGAATAACACCATAACAATGTTGAAATCTTTGAAGCCTTATGCGGTGTTCAATATCGTGGAAACTCTGGACTCCCGCGGCAGTTTAATTTATTTTGCGCCTGCTATTCTCGACATATTGCAAATTCGTTATACCGGCTGCCCGACAGAAGCGGTATTTCAGACATCAAATAAACCACTGTCCAAGAAAATCATGCATTATGCCGGCATTGCCACGCCATCCTGGATGGATCAGGAGGGATTCGGTTCCCGGACAGATACCGCCGACATATATTTGATCAAATCTTCATGGGAGCACGCCTCCATCGGTCTCGATGAAGATTCTCTGATCCCTTATATAAATAACGAAAACCTTTTACAGGAAATGAATCTTCGCAAAGAAAAGCTTGGCGGCTCCTGTTATGCCGAAGCGTATATTGACGGACGGGAATTCAACGTCGCCCTCATGGCCGGCAGGGAAGGGGTCAACGTATTGCCCATAGCGGAAATGATATTTCAGGACTATGCCCCAGACAAGCCCAAAATTGTAGACTACAAAGCGAAATGGATAGCAGATTCCTTTGAATATAATAACACTATACGAAAATATGATTTCCCGGAAAGTGATTCCGACCTTATATCGGATTTACGTGAAATCGCTTTACGCTGCTGGCATCTTTTTTCTCTTCGCGGATACGCACGCATTGATTTTCGTGTTGATAAAAACAGCAAACCGTGGGTACTGGAGATTAATTCCAATCCCTGTTTGTCGCCTGATGCCGGTTTTGCCGCCGCGCTTCAACATGCGAATATAAAATATCATGAAGCCATCGGTTTGATCATTGAGAACGTCTTGAAGTAATTTAGGAGATTTAGATTTTATGTTAAAAACTATTGTCTTTCTTTTCTTTTCAAACTTATTCATGACTTTCGCCTGGTATGGTCATTTGAAAAATTTCAATAGCAAGCCTTTATTTTTTGTAATATTGTTCAGTTGGGGTGTTGCTTTTTTTGAATATGTGTTACAGGTGCCCGCCAATCGAATCGGTTTTCAGTATTACAGTTTAGGGCAGCTCAAGGTCATTCAGGAAGTTATTACCATGGTTGTTTTTGCAGGTTTTGCAGTTATGTACATGAAACAACCCCTGAAACTTGATTTCCTTTGGGCCGGTTTTTGTCTGGTTGGAGCTGCTTATTTCATGTTTCGTAACGGTTTGTCGCATAATTGATTTTTATGAATGATTTTTTTTATCGCCATCAAATAAAACATTCCGATATAGGCGCTATTACCGATATCGTGAAATCCAGCGGATTTTTTTCCGCCGAGGAAATAGATATTGCGCTTGAACTGGCCGAAGAAAAACTTACACAGCCGCATGACAGCTCCTATCAGTTTTTATTTGCCGAAAAAGAAAACCGCGTTGTCGGATATACCTGCTACGGTCTTATTCCCGCAACGCATTCCAGTTATGATATCTATTGGATCGCCGTATTAAAAGATATGCGAGGTCATGGATTGGGAAAGCTGCTTATGGCCGAAACGGAAAATCTCATTGCGGCCGGTGGCGGCAGACAAATATATGTGGAAACATCATCACGGGACCAATATAAACCAACTCACAAGTTCTATGAAAGCTGCGGCTATCATCAGGAAGCTTTTTTAAAGAATTTTTATTCCGAAGGCGACAGTAAAATTATTTACTCTAAGACCTTTAAATAAAAGGTATTAATGCTTTTTTGCGTTTTTTTTGTGGTTTTAATACTTGCATTTTTCCCAATAATTCGCTAGAGCACTCCCAGAATTTTTATTATTTTTCTTTAAATCAAGGAGAATCTCCTTATGCGTCTTTTTCCTAAAACAGAAGATTTTTTTGAGCTTTTTGAAGAGCTGGCCGACAAAATTGAAGAAGGCGGCAAGCTTTTTCTGGAAATGGCTCAAACCCGTAATTATTCCGAAGCGAGAGTTGCCAAGCTCAAAGAAATTGAACACGAAGCGGACGGCATTACCCATAAAACTTATGAAAAAATGCACAAGACTTTCCTTACACCGATAGATCGTGAAGATATCTATGCGCTTGTCAACAAAATGGACAGTATTATGGATGTCATTGAAGCAACAGCTGTCCGTGTTTATCTTTACAAGGTTAAAAAGCCGGCTGATGAAATCATTAAACAAGCTGAAATTTTAAATGAATCTATAAAAAAATTGAAAAGTATCATCCATGCGATGCGCAATATGAAAAATTCCGAAATGATTCTGGCGGGCTGCGTAGAAATTAACACTCTGGAAAATGCCGGTGATATTGTTCTGAGAACTATTATGGCCAATCTTTTTGAAAACGAGAAAGACGCCATCGAACTTATAAAATGGAAAGATATTTTTCAGCTTCTGGAAGAAGCAATTGACGTTTGTGAAGATGTATCCAACATCGTGGAAGGGATTGTCCTGAAACATGCTTGATTCG
>JBEKUA010000272.1:0-2629 GCA_049515495.1 Smithella sp.
CAGAAAATTTTATTGAATGAATCTAGTCTGGATTCTTCGGCATCGCTTTGTTTCAATAAAGGCGAATCTTTCAGTTCATTGTCTTGGGGTTTTTCGTCTTTTGGCTTTCCCTCGTCTTGTAATGTTTGTTTAAAATCGCCGCTTACTCCATCAAGAGCCTTACGGAATTCATTGAATCCCCTGCCAAGAGTTCTGGCCAAATCAGGCATTTTTTTTGGACCAACGACAATCAGCGCGATCGCCGCAATGATAATAAGCTTCAGCATTCCCACGCCAAACATTGATAATTAATCCCCTGCTTCCATATTTGACGTATACCTATATATTGATTGCTGTTTTTGTCAATGTTTTTTGTAGTCTGCCTTTATCAGGATTTTATCGAATTTCTTTTATAAAAATTAATGGAAGCATAAAACAGCTATTTAAAAAAACAGGGGAAATACTTTGCTCTTTGAAGCTATATGTGATAAATGAACCAAAATTTAATTGACTGTTATAAAAGAAGGATCGCTTGTCCAGAAAAACAGGTATTGTCAAGGATACAAGGTATTTACAGCATTCAGCTGGATTTGCTCATCCGGAAAGTCCGGAAAGGCTGGCGGCAATTTATGAAATGCTGGATAATCCACTGGAATCCTGGAAATTCACTCATATAGAGCCTCGTGAAGCCACCCACAAAGAGATTGAAACTATTCATTCTCCTTCCTACGTGGAATTCATAGCAAGCACCGCGGGAAAACGCAGTGTATATCTTGATCCTGATACCGCCACATCTCCGGAAACCTACGAAATAGCGAAACTGGCGGTTGGCGGAGTCTGTAATGCCATTGACAGCGTTATCGAAGGTAAAGTGGATAACGCGTTTGCTCTTGTACGGCCTCCGGGACATCACGCGGAAAAAGATACCGCCGCCGGTTTCTGTATTTTTAATAATATTGCTATCGGGGCAATGCACGCCATTTTGAAATACAATTTAAAAAGAATATTAATAGTTGATTGGGATTTACATCATGGCAACGGCACCCAGCACAGTTTTTATGGCGATCCGCGTATTTTATATTTTTCCACGCACCAGTATCCCTATTACCCGGGAACTGGAGATTTGCAGGAAATCGGCCGGGGTCCGGGAGAATATTATACAATAAATGTTCCTTTAAGTATGGGAGCTGGAGATTCCTCCTTCGTAAAAATATTTCACAAAATTCTACAGCCGGTAGCTTTAGAATATAAACCGGAATTGATTTTATTATCCGCCGGTTTTGATACTTATTTTCAAGACCCGCTGGGCGGCATGCGCGTAACACCGAAAGGATTTGCCGCTATGACGCGCATATTACTCAATATTGCCGATACCTGCTGTCAGGGACGTCTTGTAGCCGTGCTGGAAGGCGGTTATCATGTTGCCGGATTAACCAAATCGGTAAAAGCTGTTCTGGAAGAGATGCTGGATGAAACACATTTTACGGAAGAAAAACTATCTTCACTGGAAAAAGAGGTTGATGAGGAAGCCAGCCAATCAACTATTAATAAAGTTATTTCCAGAATCAGTCCCTGCTGGAAAGTGTTTTAAGGAGGATGTGCTTTGAAAATAAGCTCTGGGGAAGTTGAATATGTGGCGAATTTAGCGCGTCTGGAAGTAACAGACAAGGAAAAAGAAAAATTCACCGCTCAACTCAACGATATTCTGCTCTACATCGATAAATTAAACGAGTTGGATACCAAAGGCGTGGAGCCGATGAGCCACGCGATTGCCATAACTAACGCGTTTCGCGAAGATAAAATATTGGATTCAATCGGCACGGAAAATTCATTGGCGAACGCGCCGGACGCGCGCGGCGAGTTCTTCCGCGTGCCCAAAGTCATCGACTAACGGCTTTGGTAAAAGTCCATATACTGCCTTGCGCTGCAACCTTCGTCATTGCGACGTACGAAAAAAGTACGTCTCATCCTTTGGATCTTGCACGCCTTGTGTATGAAACTTTTTTATAAAGTCGTTAATAAATATAAATAACTATTTATGCATGACGTTATTAGAGGAGATTATGGAGTTACATCAGTTAACAATTCACGAATTGCAGGAAAAAATTAAAAACGGCAGCGTGTCGGCAACACAGATTACCGAGTCCGTTTTTTCCCGCATTGACACCGTTGAAGAACGGGTGCATTCCTACATCCGTTTAATGAAGGAAGAAGCTCTTGCTTCCGCGGCAAAAGCCGATGAAAATATTAAGAACGGCAATATAAAACCGTTAACCGGAATTCCCGTCGCGTTAAAAGATCTTATCTGCACTAAAGGCATTACCACAACATGTGGTTCGCATATATTGCACAACTTCATTCCCCCTTATAACGCGACCGTTATAGAAAAACTGACGGCTGCCGGAGCCGTATTTGTCGGCAAAACTAACATGGATGAATTTGCCATGGGCTCTTCCACGGAAACTTCATATTTCGGGCCTACCCGAAATCCGTGGGATTTAGAGCGTATCCCCGGCGGTTCCAGCGGAGGTTCAGCCACGGCGGTTGCAGCCGATGAATGCATCGCTTCCATTGGTTCCGATACCGGAGGTTCCATCCGCCAGCCGGCGGCGCTTTGCGGTATTGTCGGCATGAAACCGACTTATGGCCG
>JBEKUA010000273.1:0-2608 GCA_049515495.1 Smithella sp.
TCCTTTCGATTTATGAGGGCACCAACGGCATCCAGTCCCTGGATCTTCAGATGCGCAAAATTCTTATGAATCCCGGACAGTATAATTACGCCATTCTGAAAAAGCGCATGACTGAAACCATCAGCAAAGCAAAAGGAATCGTTGATGACAAATATATTGCTCCTGTGGAAAAAGGCTTAAAGACGCTTGATGAAATCATCACGATGATGAGCACCCAGCTTATGGAAGGCAAAATTGCCGCTCTTTTCGCTAATTCAACGCCGCTGCAGCAGGCTATGTTCCCGCTGATCTCGGCATGGCTGCACCTGTGGAGCATGACGATTACCGTTCCCAAAATGAAAGCCCTTGTCGGAGATCTCAAAGGCGCGGATCGTAGAAAGCTGCTTGCCGATAACGCCGAGGCTGCCTACTATTCCGGACGCGTATTGTCATCTCAGTTCTTTATTGCTTCGGAATTCCCTAAATTCTTTGGCAAGACCGAATGCATCATGAATAACGATGCAAGTGCGATTGTGGCTTCAGCTGATGTTTTTACAGGAGCACTCAAAGAGTAGGACAAACTAAGCATACCGCGAAGATTGATGAGATAGTGTACGTTAATAAATATAACATGATGATGTAATTGCTGACCATAAGAAGCAATATTCATCCAAACATTAGGAGCACCGTTATGTATCAAATTGACAAACCGGATAATGTCGTTGAGATTTTGGAGCAAAGCGTCGTAAAATTTCCAAAGAGGCCATTTTTAGGAACAAAGAATATCAATAAACAATATGACTGGATAACTTATGAGGATTTCGGCAAACGTGTGGACAACGTAAGGAGCGGTCTGCAGCAGCTGGGCATACAAAAAGACGATGCTGTTGGAATCATATCCAATAACAGCGTAGACTGGGCCGTATGTTTTTTTGCCACGTCAGGGCTTTCGGCGCGTTTTGTTCCAATGTATGAAGCCGAGCTTGTACAGGTGTGGAAATATATCATAGCCGACTCAAACGTTAAAGTGCTGCTCATTTCCAAAAAAGAAATATATAACAAAATAAAAGATGTTATTTCTTCAATTCCAAGCCTGCAGAAAATAATTATAATGGAAGGAGACGGTCCGGATACGCTCGCAGAGCTTGAGAAAAAGGGCAATGCCCTGAAGGTGAAGAGTATCATCCCTGATCATAAGTCCATTTGCATCCTGATTTATACATCCGGAACAACAGGAGACCCGAAAGGGGTGCTGCTGTGTCAGAGCAATATCACTTCAAACGCTCATGGCACCAAGGCCGCCTACCCGGCTGTGAACGAAAACGACAGGTCTCTCTCCATCCTGCCGTGGGCGCATGTTTACGGTCTCGGGGAAATGGTTGTTTTCTGCCTTTTGGGCGCCTCAGTAGGACTTGCGGAAAAAGCGGCAACTGTTGTTGAAGACATCATGCTGGTCAAGCCTACATTTCTTTCCGCCGTTCCCACGGTTTTCAACAGGGTTTACGACGGTCTTCTGACAAAAATAAATGAAGAAGGCGGACTTCCCAAAAAATTATTCTTAATGGGAGTGGAAAGCGCCAGGAAGAAGCGCGAACTTGCCGCGCAGGGGAAATCCAGTTTCATGACAAACCTGAAATTTAAAATCGCGGATGCGATGATTTTCAGCAAGGTACGGGAAAAGCTCGGTGGCAGACTCAATGGTTCCATGACAGGAAGCGCTGCCATGAACGTGGATATTTCCCATTTCTTCTGGGATATAGGGGTACCGCTGTATGACGCATACGGATTGACTGAGACTTCGCCGGGCGTCACGATGAATGGACCGCTTAAATACAAACTCGGCAGCGTGGGGCCTGTTATGAGAAATTACACGGTCGTGATTGACAAATCCATGGTTGAGCCGGACGCCAAGGATGGCGAAGTCGTGGTTTACGGACCGAATGTCATGCAGGGATACCATAACAAGCCTGAGGCGACAAAGGCTGTCATGACTCCGGACGGCGGTTTCAGAACCGGCGACCGCGGAAGAATTGATGAAGAAGGATTTTTATTTATAACGGGCAGGCTCAAAGAGCAGTTCAAGCTTGAAAACGGGAAATATGTATTTCCGGCAGCCATAGAGGAAGATATAAGACTCAATCACTACATAGAAAACGCCATGATCCATGGAGAAGGCCGCGCATATAATGTATGCATTGTTGTCCCGGATTTCGTTGCGCTGGAAAAATGGGCGGTAAAAAATAATCTGCCTAAAGAACCGGCGGAATTAGTCAAGCGCGACGAGCTAAAAAGCTTTTTGACTAATGAAATAACCAATTCTCTCAAAGGGAAATACGGCGGTTATGAAATCCCGAAGAAATTTATTTTCATGAGCGAAGCTTTTAGTGTTCAGAATGGAACTCTGACGCAGACCATGAAATTGAAACGGCGGGTTGTTTCCGAGAAACTTAAAAATCAGATTGACGCTCTTTATGCCGAAAAATAAATTTAATTACTGAATTAGATTTATTTGATTTTATGACTGTTGTTCCGGAATAAACAATAACTTATTCATGATGGAAGCTCTCTGCGGCTTGCCGCGGAGAGCTTCCAATTATTCAGTAATTACCAACCGCCTGCACGTGCAGGA
>JBEKUA010000274.1:0-2594 GCA_049515495.1 Smithella sp.
CCGCAGCGGCCGCTTCTTCAGCGCCCATAGGCGATCTGGCAGTGCTTATAGGCAACAATGTGCTCCCCGGCATAGGATTCGGCCTGATGATCACCATGGCGGTTACAGTAGTTATCGCAATCATCGGCACGACCCTGAGCTGCATGAATACAGCCATCCGCGTAAGCGCGGGTATGGCCGGCGGCAGGGAACTGCCGAAGATGATGGGCTTCATCCATCAGAAATTCAGCACTCCGCATGTGGCTATTGGTGCCATGGTTATCGTTTCTTCAGTCATCGCGGCGATCGGCGTGCGGTCGGTGGTCGGACTTACCGGCATCGCACTTGCTTCCAACTTCGGAACCTTCGTGCTTTACGGCCTAACCTGCGTGTGGACCATTGTTGCCTTCAAAAAAAGAGAAGATTTCAGCATCCTCAAGCACGGCCTTATTCCGGTGCTGGGCGTCATCGGCAATGTGATTATGGTTGTCGCCATCGTTTATCTGTATTCCATAGGCAATGCCGATTCCAAGGCCGAAGTGGATATCTGTTTCCTCATCGCAGGTGCCTGGGCGCTGATGAGCCTCGCATACGTGGCTATTTCGAACGTGAAGCGTTCATACAGCATGAAAATGATTTCCGCCATGATTCGTCCTGATATGCTGAATGTCCTGGTGGATATTCTGAAAGATGAAGAATTCATTCTGGGCATGACCGTGACCAAGATCAAGGGGTTCGGCAGGCAAAAAGGTCAAATGGACAAAGATGCGGAGCCTATCAACGACAGGATTTCCTTCATACCCAAGGTTAGGGTCGATCTCGTGGTGAATGATTGGGATGTCCCAGGTGTTATGGATGTCATGCGCGATGCACTTTTCACCGGTAATGTGGGAGACGGCAAGATCTTTGTGCTCGACGCTCAAGATGCCATGAGAGTCCGCACAGGTGAAAAAGGGGTTTATGCCCTCTAATCGAATAATATTATAAATGAGACAAAGGAGAATCGCGATGAAAAGAATAGAAGCTATAATAAGGCCTGATAAGGTCGGGGGCGTGTTTGCCGCGTTGAAAAAGATCGGCCATCCGGGTGTGATGATTTCCGAGATCGAAGGCCATGGCAATCAGGAAGGCCTGAAACTACAGGTGCGCGGCAATACCTATAAGGTGGACATGGTTACCAAGGCAAGGCTGGAGGTTATTGTAAAGGAAAATGAAACAGATGCCATCGTCAACGCAATTCGTAAGGCGGCTTATACCGGTGAAATCGGGGACGGGAAAATATTCGTCCATCCGGTGGATGACGCCATGCGGGTCCGCACCGGTGAACGGGGTGAAAACGCCGTGTAACGATAGAGTGGGGGTAATCTTATGGAAACTGTAAAATACGAAAGCAAAGAAAACATATTGGAGCGCTGTGTGTCCGACTGTGAAAGAACGATGATTTTTCAGGCGCTGATGAAAACCAGGGGCAATCAGTCAGCTGCTGCCATGTTGCTGGGAACAACAAAACGTATTTTGACATATAAAGTTAATAAATACGGGATTGATTGTGAACAACTAAAGGATAATATTGTCAAATGAAAGGGATTATAAAAAGTTGAGTGCCTATATCCGCTCAGGCAATCTATGGAAAATAATGTAAACACAAAACAAGAAGCGAATTAGTCGTTTTTAGAGAATGCCCGTTTTTTAAAGACGGAAATATTAACTTTCATTGAATAAGGAGAAAAGAATGAAGAGATTTTGGTTAGTTTTGTTATCACTCGGGATGGTTATGGTCTTCAGTATGTCGGCCTTCGCGGTTGACGTCAAAGTCGGCGCCGATTATAATGTCGGCGGATTGTATTTAAACAAAATCAGTTTAGCTGATGATTCCGGTTCTCCGAATCCCAGCACAGCCTTTTTCTTTCAGGATCTGCGCGTGGGAGCGGATTTTATTATATCCCCCAGCCTGAAACTGGTAACTCAATTCGACGCGATGGAAAGAATCTGGGGCGGCGCAAGAGCAAATATCGGCGTTTCGGATCCAAACGGTCCGGGAACATTGGCGGAAGCCGAAAATATATCCTTCCGGCAGGTTCATGTTGATTATACTTCGCCCATCGGTTTGTTCAAGGTCGGTTATATGGAGGATTATACATTCGGAACCGTTTTCGCCGATAATAGCACCGGCGCTACCGCGGGCCAGATTCAATATTATCTGCAGAGAGGACCTTTTACCGGTATCCTCGGTTATGCCAAGGAAGTAGACAACAGCTATAGCGCTGTCAGTTCCGGTTCCTGGTACTGGCCCAACAGACTCAATGCAACAAAGACCGACAGAGACTTGGATTCATATAGAATTGCCGGTATTTACAACTTCAAGAACGGCGAAGCCGGGGCCATGTTCCTGTGGAATCGTGACGCAACGTGCAGAGGCAATGCATGCGGTTCCTACCTGTCAAACATATACGTGATAGACCCTTATGTCAAAGCTAAGATCGGTCCCGTCGATTTGCAGGCGGAAGCCGAGTACTGGTTTGGCGACGCGAAAAAATATGAAGGTTACGTTATCAACGCAACAAATGTTTCCGTCGGCGCTCTGAGTCTCTTTGTTGATGCCACCGCTACTTTCG
>JBEKUA010000275.1:0-2585 GCA_049515495.1 Smithella sp.
TTGCCTCCGCACCGAGATTTCCCTGTAAATGACTATCTGTTACGATGTATTGTTCGGTCTTCATAAGCCCTTACTAAAAAGATATTGATATGACATTATTTTTTATATAAGATACTATATAAAAGGCGATTTCCTGTGTCAATGAAAATGAAATAGTGACCGTAAAACATGAATGAGTTGTGCTTATTACTGATTGAAAGCCTGCACATGTATCAAGGTCAGCAATTCAAGGACTACAGGAGGAAGGAAGGAAAATACACAACATCACTGATTACGGATTTCCTGGCATTGTTCATTAATTCTGCGTCTCTTTCCCGATGCGATCAATAAGCTGCAATCCTTCAATAAATGCCTCATCCATATTGATATATTTATATCTTGCCAATCTGCCTGCAAAATACACTTTTTTCTGAAATGTTTCCTGTCTTGCTAAATTTTCGTACTTAAGAATTAAATTTTTATCACAAGCAGGTACAGGATAGTATGGTTCTTCACCATCAACAGGATATTCATAACTGACAACTGTCTGGGGATGGTTCTGCCCGGTAACATGCTTAATCTCAACTGTTCTTGTATAGGCTTTTTCGTTAGGATAATTAATTTGCACGCATGGCAAAACGAAAGCCTGCTTTTCTATTTTAAATTCAAACCTCAGGGATCTCCATGGGAGTTTGCCGAAGCAAAATTCAAAATACTCATCGAGCGGACCGCAATATATGGTCGCCACTTTCGGTTTCAATGTATTTTTTATTTTTTGATACGGCGTTTCGGTCAATACGCGAATATTTTGATGTTCAAGCATCCTTTCAAACATCTTTGTATAGCCCTCTTTGGGCATTAATTGATATTTATGATCCACATATCTTTCATCACGGTTAAAACGAACAGGGATCCTGCCGCACACGTTGGCATCAAGTTCTTTCGGATGTTTGTTCCATTGCTTCAATGTATAACCCAAATAAAATGCTTTATAGAGTTCATCGCCTATACGGGATAAGACAAATTCTTCCGAATTCTTCGGGGCTTCATTTTTTATTCGCTTCGTTGACAAAAGATCCTCTGCACTTTCGGGAGTTAAGGAAGGCAGATGAAAAAAGTTTTCAAGTGTTGTCAAATTGATTGGAAATGGATAAAGACGCCCGTCTATGTAACTTTTGACGAAATAGTTTCCGGGAATCCAATCTGTAAATTTCGACAGGTAGCTAAGCAGGTTCTGATCATTTGTCCGAAAGTAATGAGGCCCATATTTGTGGACAAGCACTCCATTTTTGAAATATTCGTCATAACAATTACCGGCTATATGATTTCTTTTTTCGACAATCAAAACCTTGTAGCCCCTGTTTGCGGCCCGCTGGGCCACAACACTGCCTACGGCGCCTGCGCCTGCGATAAGTATATCAATATCCATTTTTTTTCTTTCCAGGGAACATCGAAATGATCGATCTCCTGCAGTCTAAAAGAGGATTTTATTAGCGTGAGAACCGATATAGCCGGCCCCGCCGGTGACAAGGATCATTAATGATTGCCGCCTTTTAACATGGTTTGATCAGGACTTCCTTCTGCGAAAAGAAGTATAGGAAAAGCGGTTTTGCATGTCAATGAATTTTATGGCATGAATGCTGTTAATGATGGATTGAAGCGCGTCCCTTTTAGTCAAGCTGATTTGCTTTTGCCATCGACCGGCCGGCGCTGCGCAGGGCTTCGGGACAGTCGAAACATCCGGTGCGGATTTCGATGAATACGAGGCCGTCCGCTTTGACAGCCTCGCCTGCATTATTGCCTTTAACTTCTTTTCTCGTCTTCACACCCTGATATTTTCTTCGAACGGTTTCTCATTCCCGATTTCTTCGTCTTTTGGTTTGGCACCCCGTCTCGTAATCATCGAGATCCCGCATCATTTTTTTCAACTCCCTGTCAGAGATTCTATTACTTCCACTTTCAAATTCCATGATGTGGTCTTCAAAAATCCTATCCAGCGGTTTTGCAACATCAACATCATCATATTCCATAACAACCTCCTTTAATAAATCCTTCTGTAATTAATGTATTGTTCTCAGGATTAATTCTAACATCCGTAATCTCATCGTTTCACAAAGTTCATGATGTCTATTTTTCAATAATTAGACTTACTGTCTTGGACCCGAACAGGCTGCAACTGGCCGTCACTTCAAGAGTATCGCTTACTCTTGCCGGAACCTTATAGCTGTATGTGAAAATAGTCTGATCAGGTTGATTTTTATACCTGTTGATGCTCACAATGTCGCCGTTATTCTTAATTTCAACAATCCTTATATAGTGAAAATTCGGAAATAGGGATTTATGTGTAATCATGACTGTAAGCATCTGTGATTGCGAATCATACGACAACTGCACATCCTGAGGCGCGGTAGCCAAAGACATCTGCGGATACATAAAACAGACGGCAAATAATATCAGGACACCTATAAATATTTTATTTATTTTAAATCTTATCATTGAACGCCTCCCTTTCTAAAAACAAAGATGAGGATATTTTATGAAGATCAGGTATATTTGTGGATTTGTCCTCACCTGAACAGTTTGGCTGCTATTTCTGCAACGTGTTT
>JBEKUA010000276.1:0-2584 GCA_049515495.1 Smithella sp.
GTTGCGTAATTTAAATTATTTTTTTTCTTTTAGCAGCTCATCAATTTTTTTGCTGATGTTCTGCTCTTGTTCATCCATTTTTTTACTGAGGCTGCTTAGTTGGATTTGCATCCCCAACACGATCAACATCAGAAATACAACAACCACACCAGTAACGTTAATAGCATTAATTTCCATGGTACGCTCCTTAAGTTAGAAAATTGCCGTTTTTCAATAATGACCATTTGTAACATAGCATTAAACGACAGAATGGTGAAATAATAATTTCAGGAAAAACCAAAAATAATTCCGGTTATCAATATTTCAAAATACCCAAACCGCCGGAATGGTTGTCTGTATCTGCCGGTTCTCAACCTCATGCGATAAATAAAATCAAAGATCACTGTTTGAAACGCATTAACAAATAATTTATCTGCAGCCTGATCTGCCGGCGATCGGTTGGAATGTTTGATTATCATGCCTGTTCTTTTTTTACCGGAATGCGTTTGGCGCAGGGAACGCCGCTCTGGCATAAACCACACCCCGCATACTTGCCGATGAATCCCGGCCCATGGGCGCCCTCTATCCATGGTTTTTGCTTTTCATACAATACCGCGAAGCATTTGAGTTTGTCATGACCCTTTTCGCTGATCGCGCCGCCGGGGCAACGGAGGATACATTTCCCGCACTTTCCCGCGGCATAAAAAAGACAATTTGCCTGATGATTTGCATAGGGCCTTGCAGATGGTTTCAGTCTCAGGTTAGTAACAACGCTCGCGCAGCGCATGGCAAGGCCTTTGGCGGTAATGAAGCCGTCATTGAGGCTGAAGGTTCCGAGGCCTGCCGCATAAGCCGCGTGCCGCTGCGACCAGTTGGAGGCAAAGCCGTCAGGTAATAATAGAATTTTAAAGAAAGGCGATAACTCAGGCGCCAAGGCTATAGCGCCCATTGTTTCCAGAATCGATACCAGATACAACGATAACTCGTTGATAAAATCCTGGCCCTTCCAGCGTGAGTGATTCCAGCGCAGAGATGGTCCGTCTTTCTGCCGGGCGTTAACCTTGATGGTTTCTCCGTTTATCGGAAAAACAAAAGAAATAACGCTGACGCTCTCCATGCTTGGCGCTTCCGGTTTTATATTTTCGCCAATGTGAAGTTTAAGGATTTCGCGCGGCAGGAAATGACTTTCGTGAACAACTTTTTTATATTCAACAAACAGCGGATCATCGCCATCGGCAAATCCCACCAGAGGTTTTTCGAATATCGGTGTTCCTCCGAAGGAATCCAGACGATTCGCGGCACTGATGCGCACATACTCTTTGATTGCCTGTTCGATAAAACGATTCGGATCTGTATCAAAGAACTCTTTTGTCCGTTTACTAATGTTGAAAGTCTTCATGGGTTCAATGCCTCCTGCGAAATATATCTCTTATGAGACCAAATAACATATCCTGTGTATTTTATCACTGGGCGTTATATTAATTTATGGAAGATATCGGCTGCATGATTATTGATTTCAAATCACCTGTAATTATATAAGCATATAAATCCGATCAAATTTTAAAAATATGGGGAAGAGGGGTACTTATTATCTTTCAGGATAGAAAAAACCCCGGGGAGGTTTTTATTCGCATATTCTGAGAAATCAAATTCATTGCAACCTCAAAAGTTGAGGATTAGGTTTATGAGTTAACAGAAAAACAATTTGTGATTACATGTACTTCTCATGGATAGAACGATCAAGAGAAAAAATGACGCATCGAATCGGCCATAATCCCTGGCCGATATGATCATTATTTACAGGCATGACTATTCACTCTTAAGAATGGCCTTTAGGTACGATGAGGCGGACGTATTTTTTTGCAAGCGTGATGAATGGAGCATGCCAGTCGCGGCCTGATCCATCGAGCGCGGTCATTTCCGCGTTTACGATAATAAGAAATTCCTGATCGCGGCGGTTCAGGTAGTCGAAGAGCTCGTTACGATAACCCTCCTGAGGCAGCGTAATATCACCCTCCACCCGGCAGTCACCCGTTTCCACCAGAACCCTCTCATGCCGCACATTTGGCATCAGTTACCTCTGCAATTAAATAGTTGGTATACCTTTGATCAATAGAACAAAGGCGGTTATCGTTTTGATCAGACATTGCTTCCACCTGTGTAAATTATAGGAAGTCCGGTCTTGCATGTCAAGGGAATCTTGTGACATGAAAGGAAATGACCGGTTGATGAGGGAATTAGTAAGCAAACCCAAACACTTTTACATTGCCTGGTCATATAAAAACCGGCTTACGCTTAAGAATTAAGGATTACCCTTTGTAAAGATGTTTTTCCATCTTACATCATAAGGTGGAATCCTTTGTGCCTGAATAATCTCAGGCAGGCATCGACAACAACATTATCGTAAAGGATTCCCTTGTTTTTCTCGATCTCTTCAAGAGCCGCTTCAATGCCCAGTGAGGCACGATAGGGACGGTGGGAAGCCATAGCCTCCACAACGTCCGCCACGGCAATAATGCGGGCTTCCATGATAATTTCATCGCCTTTCAGATGTCTCGGATAGCCGGTGCCATTCATTCGTTCGTGATGCTGGTAGACAATTTCT
>JBEKUA010000277.1:0-2572 GCA_049515495.1 Smithella sp.
TATGGCAATGGCGTCGCTGGGACGCGCGTCAATCGTAAAATTCTGATCTTCCCGCAATAAATAAATATTAGCAAAAAAAGTATTGCTGCGAATATCTACAATTTCAATTCTATCTACCTTCACGTTGAAAGATTTCAAAAATTCGCTGAACAAATCATGGGTCATGGGCCGGGGAAAAACAATCTTTTCCAGTTCCGTGGCGATGGCACTTGCTTCAAACAAACCTATCCAGATCGGAATGGCCTTATTGTTCTGCATATCCTTTAATATTACTATGGGCGTATTGGTAATAGGGTCTATGGTCAATCCTGAAACCTTCATCTCAATTAACATGACCTGCCTCCTTAGTTAAACGCTGTTTTTCCTCTTAATGAATGTAGATAAGCTTTTGATATTTTAACATTAACCAGTTTACCGATCAAGTCCATTTCACCTTTAAAATTAACAATTTTCCAGGAACTGGTTCGTCCCATCAAATCACTTTCAGAATTTTTACTTTTCCCTTCGACTAACAATTCCTGAATGCTGCCTTCCAGAGCCGCGTTTTTTTCAAGCGTATGCTTATCCTGTAACACCTGTAATTTTTCGAGCCGCATCAACTTCACATCTTCTTCAACTTTGCCTTTTAATTTTTGCGCCGCGGTCCCTTCCCTCTCAGAGTATTTGAATGAAAAAAGAGAATCAAACCTGATTTTTTCCATCATGTCAATTGTTTCTTGGTAATCTTTTGGGGTTTCTCCCGGAAATCCGACAATAACGTCCGAAGTAATACTAATCTGAGGAACCAATTTACGCAATTGATCAATTTTTTTTATGTATTCCTCGACGGTATAGCCCCTGTTCATTAATTCCAATATCCGGTTTGAACCTGATTGCACAGGAAGATGAATATGCCTGCAAAGTTTGCTTTCCCGGGCATAACATTCAATCAATTCGTCAGAGAGATCCCGTGGATGTGATGTGGTAAACCTGATTCTTTCGATACCGGATATTTCCCCTATTTTTTTAATCAATGAAGTGAAATTAAATCCATTATCGAATGTTTTGCCATAGGAATTGACATTTTGTCCAAGCAAAGTAACCTCTTTAACGCCTCTTTGCGCAAGTTTCTTTATCTCGACCATTATATCTTCATAAGGCCTGCTCATTTCCGGTCCTCGCAGATAAGGAACAACGCAATAGGCGCAGAAATTATTGCATCCCTGCATTATAGTAACAAAGGAGCAAAGAGCTCCTGCCTGCGGGGGAGCATAAACACCTATGGAATTTAATGATTTATGAAAGTTAATTTCAGTAATCTTTTTTCTTTTCTCTTCAATTGATAAAACTATTTGAGGCAAAAGATGAATGTTATGCGTGCCGAAAACAAAGTCCAGATGACCAACTTTTTTATGAAATTTTGTTCCCAGCTGCTGAGCCAGACAACCGCTCGCACCAATAATCAATTCCTTATTTTCTCCCTTTAGTTTTCCAATTCTTCCCAGTTGACTGTAAGCTTTTTGCGCGGCCTTCTCTCTGATTGAGCATGTATTTAAGATAATTAAATCGGCCAGCTTTATATTTTCTGTCAGCTTATAACCTTGATCTGCGAGCAATGCAGCCATTTGTTCCGAATCATGAACATTCATCTGGCAACCAAACGTTTGAATATACAAGTATTTATTTCTCATTTTCTCACTCATTAAAATTGCGAATAGCCTTATTGTTTAAAAATAAATTAGTCAATAAGTTTTTCCGGACTAATCGGAGAAATTCCTAAAAAATAAAGAAATATTGTAAAATATTATTTACATTACTGTAATTTTGTAGTACATAAATACAGCTAAATATTAATATTATGTTGCTATTACAGTTTGGTGAAGGATTTCTTGGTTTATCAGAATAATGCATTGTGTTATTTTGTAACACAAGAAATTTATTGGGGGTAACCATCAAAAAGGCTTTAATATTAGCATTCATCACCGCATTTTTTATTGTGCCGTCTATATCTTCCGCCCGATGCGTTATTATCACCGATGGTGATCTGAGTACTATATATGCTAAAGACGGTTTCGTTACCACTACTCTTACAGATATTACAGTAAAAACCATATCTAAATATATTTTTACAGACGGCTGGAATTATTGGGACCCGAACCACAATTATGGACCAAGCCCACATCTTCAAAACGCAGCCTGGTTCTTCTATGGAACGCCTGAAAACAATCCCCAAAAACACTGTGGTTCCGGTATATTCGATCAAACAGGTTATCTTGGACTTGGTACTTATATAACGGG
The DNA here is from genome assembly GCA_049515495.1 of Smithella sp. Lineage (GTDB taxonomy): Bacteria > Desulfobacterota > Syntrophia > Syntrophales > Smithellaceae > Smithella. Next base: position 2,278 of record JBEKUA010000277.1, read on the forward strand.
TGGTCTGGTTGAGCGATCCGGTTCCTTAACAATCCAATACCCTGATTTGTTGATTTCATCCTCTCAATCGGCATGTAGATTAACCATTTATTTAAATAACATATCTATCAACGCGCGTAACATAGGTATTGATGTTGAATTGATGATTGGCGCGACTCCCGATTCGTCTAAAGCGCAAACATTAATGCACATGTATGTTGGCAACTTGTCAATTGGAAAGATGACCGGTTCGATTACAGTTTGTTCCCACAACTAATGTTCCATAAAAAAACCGGAAATATCTTAAAAATCATTT
>JBEKUA010000278.1:0-2567 GCA_049515495.1 Smithella sp.
CAATGATGTTAAAAAATATTTCTCTAATTTATCACCGTTGCTTTTGGACGAGCCGCCGTTAATCGTTCTGCCGTCTTTAGCAATCCGGGTAGGACTGGAACAAGCAATTGTCTTGCAGCAGGTTCATTACTTCTTGGGGTTAAATTACCATGCTGGGCGCAATATCCGCGATGACCGGGTCTGGACATATAACTCCTACGAAAAATGGCAGCAGATATTTCCTTTCTTTTCCAAAAAGACAGTTCAGCGCATTTTTGTAAATCTGGAGAAGGATGAGATTTTAATATCTGAAAATTATAACAACTCCGCCCTGAACCGTATCAAGTGGTACACCGTTAACTATGAAAAGCTGAAAGCTCTCGATTTTCCCAAATCGAAAAATGCAAGAGGTCAATTTGACCTCATGCAAGAGGCCAAGTTGACCTCTTCTTCTATTACAGAGAATACAACAGAGACTACTACAACAACAAACAGCAGTTGTGGTGATTTGTATTTCCCCAAATCAGAAAACAAAGAAGAAGCCGATAAAATTGCCGGACGGGTCATTAAATATTACACCGGCAGCGGGGTTACCATAAAAAATCCCAACGGCCTGAAACACCATCTTGCCAAAAAAGCTCTCCAAGGGGAGTTGGAAATTCCTGATGGTTTTGCCGTTGCCGAATCATTGAAGAAGGAAGCTACCTGCTCAAGTTGCGGAAAAGAGTTTCCAGAAGAAAATATGATGCGTAAAAACAACAGTTTGATCTGCGTCAAATGCTATTACCAGGACTAACTAAGGAGAAATCATGGCCGGGGCAAAAAACATTACATCCAAAGGCGCACAAAAATATTATTACGAACGCGATCCTATTCTTAATTCCGACGGACAGCAGCAAAATACTTCCTGGCATGGTTACCTTTGCGAATCTCTTGGCCTGAAGGAAGGAGACAAAATTCTCTCTAAGGATTTTCAGCTCTTTTGTGAAGGTAAGAGTTTAGATGGCGACCAGATAATAAAAACCACCTATGCCGATCAGGAAACTAATCGAACTGAGCACAGGGCTGGTCTTGATCTTGTCTTGTCTGATCCGAAGAGTGTTAGCCATGCGAGGCTTGTACTCGATGACCGCAGGATTGATGATGTTAGGAATAAAGCCTATGAAGCTTTTATAAACGAATTGCAGGATCGGATATATTACAGGGAAACAAATGAAGGCATTACAAAATCCGTTAAAGCAATCAGCGGCGGATTAGTTGCCAGATTCCAGCACTCCACCAGCCGGGAGAATGATCCGCAATCGCACGACCATAATATTATCCTGAACATTGTGGAACGCAATGACGGCAATGGTTATCGTGCACTGGACAATTCCAGGATAATTGCTGATCAACGTTACCTTGATGCCATCTATAAAAGCGAAGAAGCTTATGGTTTGAAGCAACTTGGCTATGGCATTGTCAACCACGGAAACGGGAAATTTGAGATTGAAGGCTATCCCCAGGAAGTACTGGACCAATTTTCCAAAAGACATCAGCATATCAAAGAAACAGAGCAAGCGCTGAAAGATGCAGGCACTCTGCCCTATGCCAATGATCATCAAATAAACAACATCGCGACATTAGAGAGCCGACCGGCAAAAGACACTTCCATCTCCAAGGAAGAGCTAAAAGATTCCTGGTATGCCCAGCACGCAGAGATTGGCATATCGCCGGAAACCATCAAACAAAATATTGCAAGAACAGGACTTGATATTTCTAAAAAGGAAGAAATATCTGCCATTGATTGTATGTCAATGGCTGTTGCCGATCTCACAGCGAGGGAAAGCTGTTTTACGCGAACAGATGCCCTGCGAGAAGGCCTTTATCTCGGCATGGGCGCATTGCGGGATAAAGATGTAAAGCAGGCCTTTAACGAGCTTATTAAAGCCGGGACGATTCAAAGTCTCGATTTCGGCAAGCAGATTTATAGTTCCAAAGAGATGATTGCCATAGAGAACAATATTCAGGATATTTTCCAGACATCAGACCAGATATTTAAAGAAGTGCTGTCTATACCGGAAGCGGAAAAATATCTGGAGCGTTATGAACGAAAAAATAAATTTGATCTCACCGCCGGTCAAAAAGAGTATTTTTATGCCTCTATTTGCGGCAGTGGCAATCTTATTGTGCAGGGTGATGCCGGAACAGGCAAGACAACGGCAATCAAAGCTATAAATGAGGCATGCAAGGAAAAAGACATAACCGTTATCGGAATAGCCAAAACAGGAAAAGCGACGGCCAAACTCGCGGAGTCTGTTGATACGGCAATGACGATAGATAAATTCTTGATACAGTATAGTGACCAATCAACAAATCCCCATGCCAGACGGATGAAACTGATTGTCGATGAAAGTTCGATGACCGGAAGCCGGGAGACGCTAAAAATTCTAAAAATAGCACAAAGAGACGGCCTGCAAATCGATCTGGTGGGAGATCGTTTCCAGTTGATGAGTCTTTCCGCAGGAAAACCTTTTAATGAACTTCAGGACAGAAGCGGAGTAGAAATTGTTCATCTGGATGAAAATATCCGGGCAAAAACAGCTTAC
>JBEKUA010000279.1:0-2566 GCA_049515495.1 Smithella sp.
CAAGACCGGTTTTCATAGCATAGTCAAAGATGGCCTTCTTAACGGGTGAGCTTGCAGTGAGGGACTGCATAGTCATATAGATGCGTTCGAACAGTCTGGGCACGGACATAAAGATGGTAGGCCTGAATATCCGCATGTCATCAACGAGCGTCTTGGGGTCGGAATAGGCGATGGTGATAGCGCTGTGCATGGCGCAGCCATGGCCGCATTCGCGTTCGTACGTATGAGAAAGGGGTAAAAAGGATAGGCAGACATCATCGACTGTGAGCTCCCTTGTGATCGAGAGATCGCGCCTGCAAGCGGCGTTTATACTGCGATGGGTATGCACCGCGCCTTTGGGCAGGCCTGTGGTTCCTGAGGTGTAGACGATGGTCATAGGGTCATCCATCGTCACCGATCGCCAGCGTTGTTCATAAGCGGTCGTATCACTGGATTGCAGTTCCCGGCCAAGTTTTCTCAGGGCGTTTAACGAAATCACCCGATCATCCCCTCCCGCATAATCATCTTTCATGAAGATCACTTTTTCGAGCGTTGGCATGTCCGGCCACACACTTTTAATTTTCTTCAAGTTCTCTTCGTCATCCACATAGACGAAGCGTGCTCCGGAATCGTTTACGATATGCTTGATCTCGACGGAAGAGACCGTTGGATAGATACAGACAGTAATTGCTCCGCCACAGAGTATGGAATAATCGGCCCATACCCATGGGGGGCTCGTGTGCGCCATAATGCAGGCGCGGTCTGACTTGGCAATGCCCAGCTTCAAAAGCCCGGCAGAAAGCTCGCTTACGATAGCGGCAAGCTGCGCGTATGTGATGGATTCGGTGTTTGTTCCCTCAATCTTCCACCACTGAGCGCGGCGAGAGCCGAACTGAGTCGCGTTGCGGTGGAGGAGTTCAGGAAACGTCTGGACGGTCAAGTACCATATATCTGATGCTGTTTTCATGGGGTATCTCCTTTTATAGGATGTTTTACGTATATTTCATAATGAAAATTCTTTACGATCTCAATTTGGAAATGCTAAAGATATGGCCCCAAAAAGCCGCATCATAATGTCTGGAGTTTGACAAGAACTTACTTTTTAACAACGAACTAAAATATAGGGAAGTTCCGTTTGTATGTCAATTATATTTTCCCACAAGATCTTGTGCCGGCGTATGATGACAGAAAGCATGCGCGCTAAAACGCAATAGAACGTTTGTTCTGTTTTATAGGAGAAGTCTTATATTGCAGGCGAAAAACAAGCGTTTCATTGAAACGTTTATTTTTTGCTCTGTTTCAAGGCGGCTTCAATAAACTTACTGAAAAGCGGGTGAGGTTTTGTCGGCCGCGATTTAAATTCCGGATGGAATTGACATCCCAGAAACCAGGGATGATCTTGTATCTCCACAATTTCCGCTAAACGGCCGTCCGGTGACACGCCGGTAATTTGCAATCCTTTATCCAGTAATATTTTCTTGTAGTCATTGTTAAACTCATAGCGATGACGGTGCCGCTCCGAAATTTCCGTTTGCCCATAAGCCATAAAAGCAAAAGAATCGGGATTGATGATGCAGGGCCATGCCCCTAATCGCATTGAGGCGCCCTTGTCCTTGACATCGCGCTGTTCAGGAAGCAAATCAATTACTGGATAAGAAGTTTTGGGATTAAATTCGGAGCTGTTGGCCTTATCCAATCCGCAAATATTTCTGGCGTATTCCACAACCGCCATTTGCATGCCCAGACAAATTCCGAAAAAGGGGATTTTTTTCTCCCGCGCATATTGAACGGCAAGGATCATGCCTTCTATTCCGCGGATGCCAAAACCTCCGGGAATCAAAATTGCATCCACGTTGTCTAAACGGCTGCCGATGCCCTCTTTTTCAATTTTTTCCGAATCGACAAATTTTAATTTCACACGGCAGTTGTTAGCAATGCCTCCATGTACAAGCGCCTCATTAAGGCTTTTGTATGAATCCGTAAGGTTAACATATTTGCCGACGATACCTACGCATACTTCATCTGGAGGATTATTAAACCTGTCAGCCACTTCTTCCCAAATTTCCAGTTTCGGTTGTCCCGTCCAGATATTGAGCAGATCAGCAATTTTGCTGTCCAGGCCTTCCCGATGGAAAAACAACGGCACCTCATAAATACAATTGACATCCTTGGCTGTAAAAACAGATGTGACCTCCACATTGCAGAAAAGCGCTATTTTGGATTTAATGTCTTCGGAAAGAAAATTTTCCGTCCGGCAAAGCAGAATGTCCGGTTGAATGCCTATTTCACGCAGTGCCTTAACGCTGTGCTGAGTGGGCTTCGTTTTAACCTCGCCGGCGGTCTTGATAAAAGGAACCCATGTTAAATGAATGAAGATAGCGTTTTGTTTTCCCGCTTCATTGCGGAATTGACGGATGGCTTCCAGAAAGGGAAGGCTTTCGATATCGCCAACCGTACCGCCAATTTCCACAATGGATACATCGAAACCGGCTGCCGTTTTACTGATATAATCTTTAATTTCATTGGTAATATGGGGAATGACTTGAACTGTTTTACCCAAATAATCGCCGCGTCTTTCTTTGGTGAT
>JBEKUA010000280.1:0-2564 GCA_049515495.1 Smithella sp.
CCGGCGCGCGCCGAAGAACGCGACTGCCCACGGGCGTTGCCGTATCCGAAGACATCATCAAAAATATTACCGAAATGAGAGAAAATATCTTCGAAGCCATTGAAGCCTCTAAACCCGGTGCTGTTTAAGCCTTCATGCCCATAGTTATCGTATATTTCCTTCTTTTGCTTGTCGCTTAATACTTCATAAGCTTCAGCCGCTTCTTTGAATCTTTCTTCCGATTTTTTATCACCCGGGTTCTTATCCGGATGGCATTGCATGGCTATCGCGCGGTAGCTTTTTTTGATCTCTTCATCTGAAGCAGTTCTGGCTACCTTCAAAATTTCATAATAATCATTTTTCGTCATGAGTTTTTTAAATCAACCTCTTTCTGCATTATTTTCTTAAGGGAATTGAGCATTTCCTCGTTATTTGCTTCTTTCAGGGCGTGCTGGGCGAAAAAATATTTTTTAAATTCGATGGCTTTCTGCCCGATACTTTCCCAATCGGCAGGTTTTAAGTCCAGATTGAGGATTTTGGCAGCCTGCTTCCAGAGCATAACATCGCCACTGTTAAATGCGGCCTCCTTTATTTTTTGTAAGCCATCGTTATGGTTTGCCTTTTGGTAAAAATCGAGGGCGTCTGAGAGACGGCCTTCTTCAAAAAATAAATCGCCGTAATTCTGAAGATCTTTGGGATTAACCTTGTCTACATATAATAGCTTTTGTCTCAAACGATAATCAGGCAGTTTTAAATTGATCAAAATATAACATCTCCTTTCGGGGAAACAATAGACTAAACCGGGATTTGACTGTAATGTAACAATGATTTGATGATAGTCAATGTACCATTCCTAAATCAAAGCGCTATTTTTGTTGGCGTCGTCGTCGGCTTCCTCAACGTATTATTAATACGCCTCGTCGCCTCCTCCTAGCCGCCGCAATATCATCTTTGATTTAGAAATGGTATTATTCCACCAGACGTTTCAGCGCTTCTTCATATTTTTTCCTTGTATTTTCTATAATTTCCGGAGGCAACTCCGGGGCGGGCGGCTTTTGATTCCATTTAATGGAAATAAGATAGTCCCTCAAAAATTGCTTATCGAAACTTTTTTGCGCCCGGCCTTCTTCATAATCATCGGCCGGCCAGAAACGGGAAGAATCCGGAGTCAGCAATTCATCAATCAGAATTAATTCTTTGCCTATCAGGCCAAACTCCATTTTTGTGTCGGCTATAATAATTCCGGCCCTAAGCGCCATTGCCGCCGCCCTTTCGTAAATAATCAATGATGTTTTTATAACTTTGTCGGTTAATTCCGCGCCGATAAGATCTTCCATTTCTTTTCTGTTAATCGGGGAATCGTGTTCGCCTTCCGGCGCTTTTGTTGTCGGTGTGAAAACAGGTTGGGGCAATTTGGATGATTCTTTCAATCCATCCGGCAATCTGATGCCGGAAACCGTTTTATTTTTCTGGTAGTCTTTCCAGCCCGAGCCGCTCAAATAACCGCGGACAATACACTCAACCGGCAGCGGAGAGGCTTTTTTAACCAGCATGCTTCTGCCTTCCAGAACTTTACGGTAAGGGGCGCATTCTTCGGGAAACTCGGCTGGATTCGTGGAAACAATGTGATTGCCGATAACATCTTTCATTTTATCAAACCAGAAGGCGGACATGCGATTTAGAATAATGCCTTTTTCAGGCACCGGATTGGGCATGATAACATCAAACGCTGAAATGCGGTCGGTGGTTACAATGAGCAAATAATTTTTTACGGAATAAATATCCCGGACTTTTCCGCGGCCGATAAGATTCAAATCCTTAAATTCTGTCGTCTGTATGCTTTTTTTCATAAAAAACATGCTCCTTTAATGGATATATGGATTATGGTTTTTTTCGTAGCCTATGGTGGAAGTCGGCGTTCGGCCATAGTTATGTCCCGGCATTACTTTGGTATCATCCGGCAGGGAAAAAAGTTTTTCTTTTATGGATTGATACATGATCTGCCAGGACCCGCCCGGCAAGTCGCTCCTGCCTACGGCTTCCACAAACAGAGTATCTCCGGAAAAGACATAGCCGGGAGTATACAAACTGATTCCGCCGGGAGAATGCCCCGGAGTATGAATAACTTTCAGTTCAACATTGCCCACAGAAATTATATCGCCGTCTTTTACTAAAATATCGGCGGGTGGAGACGCCTTTGCCCCAAACATTTTTAACATCATGGCCGGTGTTGACGTAAGCATGAAGGCGTCATCTTCGTGAACAACGATTTTAGCGCCCGTAGCCTTCTGCATTTCGGCATTGCCGCCGATGTGGTCCACATGGCCGTGTGTATTAACAATGTAATTTATTCGTAAATTGTTTTTTTTAGCCTCACTGATAATTCCTTTGACATTATCCGCCGGATCAATAACCAGAGCATCTCCCGTGACGGGATCGCCAACCAAATAGGCAAAGACAGCCATTTGGCCAACTTGTATTTGTTTTACGAACATTGTCTTTCTCCCTTAAAAATTCTTCGCTTAATAACATTTTTTTGTTCAAAACGTCAAATTAAATCAAACATGTAAGTTGTGAATATTATA
>JBEKUA010000281.1:0-2560 GCA_049515495.1 Smithella sp.
ATCAAAAGGATTAGCCGCTCCTTCAAGCAGGGCGATTTCCTCACGCAGTTCGCCAGCCTGACTCCCCAATAATTCATCAAGCAGCGGATCGGATAAATCATTAATGACAACTCCGCCTTCCGAACGCTTTGCTTTTCCCGGTGTGAACAGATGCAGCTTCTTATCATAAATATTATAAACGCCTTTGAAGCGTTTTCCCATACCAATAGGCCAGGACAAAGGCGAGCATTCAATCTGCAGTTTGTCTTCGATATCCGCCAGAATATCCAGCGGAGGCAGGCTATCTCGATCGAGTTTGTTGATAAAAGTTATAATCGGCGTATTGCGCAGACGGCAGACTTCCATAAGCTTCTGGGTTTGCGTCTCCACGCCTTTGGCGCCGTCAATAACCATTAGAGCGCTGTCCACCGCGGTAAGTACGCGGTAAGTGTCTTCCGAAAAGTCCTGATGGCCGGGCGTGTCCAGAAGATTTATTTCGCAATCCGCGTATTCGAATTTCATGACCGATGAAGTAACAGAAATGCCGCGGTCTTTTTCAATGGCCATCCAGTCGCTCAAAGCGTGCTTTGAAGCTTTACGCGCTTTGACCGCTCCGGCCATTTGAATAGCTCCGCCGAAAAGTAGAAGTTTTTCCGTGAGCGTGGTTTTTCCAGCGTCAGGATGGCTGATAATGCCGAATGTGCGTCGGCGTTCGATTTCTTTTCGTAACTGTTTGCTCAACTTGTGCTGTCTCCAAACACGCTTGTTTAATTAAACGGCGTATATTAACTATAATGAAACATCTGTCAACAATTATCCCGCTTGTTATAGCCTTTTGTAAAGCAAAATACTTTCAACAATATCTTCTTTTATCGCGCTCTCGGCCTGAAGTTCCTTTAAATAGGAAATGGTTTCATTCAACGCCATGAATTTTTCAAAATCAGGCAGATCGGAACCTGATATATCGGTGGAAATGGCGCAGGCCGTCTTCGCCTCTGTACTTACATGATCGAAAATCATTACTTTTCTTTTCTCATGATGCTTGCGTATTTCGTTTATTCTTTCCTGCAAATCAGTAAAAGCGCTACCATGTCCCGGATATACAGTGACAACAGGCAATTTCTCTATTGCGCTTAAAGAATCCAGATAAGTCGTTAGCGGGCGAAAATTATCGTCAAATATATCAGGACTCAAATTCGGCGCTATGTAAGGCAGAATGTGATCACCGGCCAGAAGGAAATTTCCCTTTCGGAAGAAAAAACAAACATGGCCGGCGGCATGTCCGGAAGTGAAGATGACTTCAAATTTCCAGTCGCCGAATTCACGGAATTCATTGTTATACAAAAAAATATCGGCATTAAATTCGGTAATTATGCTCCGTATATCTTCATATTCTTCGATTATAAGATCAATTTGATGGGCAGACATGCCTTGATTTAAATAGAATTTTTTTAATTGCCTCACTGCGGGATCAGCTTGACGAAAATGCTGATATTCTTCGAAAGCCGCGGATGAAAGATAAATTTTCGCGCCTGCCTTTTTTTGCAGCAAACCGGCCATGCTGCAATGATCCGTATGTACATGAGTCAAAAAAATATGTCTTATGTCATAAACGCTTAAACCTGCGCTTTTCAGATCTTTTTCCAGTGTTTCAAAACAGCCGGGCATGTTGAGGCCTGTGTCAAAAAGCGCCAGTTCCCTGCCGTGAACGAGTAGATAGGCGTTCACGTGTTTCAGACGATACGGCATGCGCAAAGTTATGCGGTAAAAGTTTTCTGAAATTTCAGAGATCATATCGGTTTAATATAATGAATCTTAATGTATTATGTCCGAAATATTCAGTCGGACACCTGGTTTCTTTCCGGATTTCGGCATTCTTCGGATTGACGGAATATATATTATTCTTCTTTGCGGCTTTTCTGCAGACGTTTTGTCGCATCCAGTTCCATCTTCCGCAGGCGCACGCTTTGCGGGGTTACTTCCACCAGTTCATTTTCAGAAATAAATTCAATGGCCTGATCCAGAGACAGAACTCGCGGCGGCCTTAAAATTATTGTGGCATCGGATGTTGATGCGCGCATATTCGTTAACTTCTTTTCCTTGGTAATATTGACATCCATATCGCCTGTACGGTTGCGCTCTCCGACTACCATTCCTCCATAAACTTCTGTGCCGATTTCCACAATCATTTCGCCCCTGTCTTCCATTGCAAAGCTGGCGTAAGGTGTAACGCGACCGGAGCGGTCGGCAACCAGGACACCTGTCGTCCGTTGCGGGATAGGGCCGAACCACGGCGCATAATCTTCCAGCAGGGAATTCATTACGCCACCGCCTTTGGTGTCTGTTAGAAACTGGCTGCGAAATCCAATCAATCCTCGAGACGGGACTAGAAATTCCATGCTTACTCTGCCGGATCCTTTGTTGACCAGACTTTCCATGCGTCCTTTTCTGATGGATAACTTTTCGGTAATTTTCCCCACAAATTCTTCCGGTATATCCAGAAATAATCTTTCTACAGGTTCCACAGTTTTACCGTCTTGTTCTTTTGTGATGACCTGTGGACGAGAAACCATTAGTTCGA
>JBEKUA010000282.1:0-2551 GCA_049515495.1 Smithella sp.
CAACGCATATAAAAGCAGCCGATAAGTTCGATGGCGTGCTTTATATATTCCTGTCTCTCCTTTTCATTTGTCAGTTTTCCCATGTCGGCCGCAAAATAAGGTTGAAGCCACTGATCCAGCCGTCCCAGTGAGAATCCGGCGTTTGTGTTTTCCATGTGCACGCCTATCCAGATTATCCACATGGCATTCACGGCTTCATCGAGTGTGACGCAAGGATCCCGGGGAACACGACGGCAGATATCGCTTAGATGGAGCAATTCTTCTTTGCGGGCAGGTTTCGTTTCCTGATTTGCCAATCGCCGGGCTTCTATCGAAAGATTTTTCGCGTAGGCATTTATTCCCTCAAGGCTGATTTTCATTGCCCTGAGCGTATCATGCTTTTGCCGTTCGGATTCCGGCGTATTGCTTAGTTCCTTATCTATATTTGCCACGATGCCTTTTGTGCCAAGGTTTAAAATTTCAGGATAATTTAAGATGGTGTGAGACAGCGCAACGGTTTTCCATAAGAAACAGGCGGCGAAGCGCTCATCGAGTTTCTGACAGGTTGGATAATCTTTATTGTCTCTCACCCATTGACGAAAATTGCGTCCAAGCCAGAAAGGAAATACCTTGTTGTGAAGAACATCAATCGTTTCAGGATCGACATCATAGGGGTTGAGCGGCCTGAAGGGCGCGGTAACCAGTTCTCCCCAGATCATGGTGCCGTGCGCGTCGGGATAGATGATAACGCCTATTTCTTTGGTGGTATTTGTTCCGGCAATAAGATCGTTTTTTCTGATAATCGGTTTTTTGTTTTCCATCAGATACTTGAATGCCTGGGCCTGACGGAGTTCGGCAACGAAAGGTTTGCCGTTTTTATCGGTTTCAAATCCATTCTCCTGGTACCATCCGGTCAATATCCGGGCCCGCTCATGGCATATTGCCGCTTTGGTCTTTAAATGGATGTCCAGAAAATCCTTTACTCTCGGAAAGTCATTCAGGGAATACTCCGGCAGATAGGGGTCGGGTAAAAACTTAACGCCCGGATCAATGGAGCCGGCCTTGAGTTGCCGCAATGATCTTCCATCAATACTGTTTTTCGCTGCCGCTGCAGCGTTATATTTTCGATTCTCCATTTTTGTTTCTTTTTTCAGTTTAGCGATCTGGATGTGTTTTAAAAGCAGCGAAAGATAAAAATTAACTAATTGAAGATAACCAAGATTGCCGTGCATGACGATTCTGTTTTCCATCAAGGCTAGCATCAGTCTGTTGGGAGGCTGTGTGGCCGCTTCTTTGACCGCGTTTTCATCTACAAATATAAGCTGCGAATCCAGTTTTTCCGGAAGTTTATTCAATACGCTGACCTTGCCGTTTTCAAAGCATATGGCTTGTTCAACACTGCCGTTTTCTGTTTTTATGCCAAACGTGAAATTGAGAGGGCCGTCATCGGACCTCAGATATTTTTTTAATGACGGACGCGTATTGAAGTTAAAGGCGAAGAATTTAAAAAACAGATTGGCCAGTGTATTCGTAAAACTTTTTTGGGCATCTTGCATGTGCTTTATCTCCAAATAATAAAAAAATTTAAATAATTCTCTTGTTGCTTATTTTTAAAATAGCGCCTCTCCTTTATCGAGACGCTCTTTGAGCCGCACGATATATTCTATCATGTCCAGCGTTCGTTTCTCTATAAAGGTCTCCACGTTGCCCAGCACTTCATGGAATAACCGGCTGTTGCATAGCGTGATGAGGCCATGAAGATCAGACCAGAATTTAACCAGCAGGTACAGCACGAACTGATCTTTCTTCTCTGGGGTAACATTTATATAGGCGCCGATATGTTCGATAAAAAGAGAAAGACACTTCAAAGCGTTCTGTTTTTCATGATAGGCGAGAGGTTCTATATCGGTGCCCACGTAGTCCAGATATTTAGGCGTGTGCAGATTGAACATTATATCGTAGTAACTGGGATGGGTCAGGCCGAATTCAACGTAACCGCGAATCATGGCCCTCAATTGCCCTTCGATATCGTTAAATGGAGCGCAACGTTCTATAAGCAGGTCATAGAGCTTCTCAAACCCGCGTATCCGGATCATCAGATTGAGCTCATCTTTATTGGTATAGTAATTATAAATAGTTGTGGCAGTAACGCCTAAACGGGAGGCTATTTTACGAATGCTTAGATTGTTAAATCCGTCTTTAATGATGATGTCAAGGGCTATATCTAAAATACGTTCCCGGGTATCTTCTATTTTTTCTTTTGTCATGGGCGCTTTGGGCATTAGCGGTTCCTTATCTTTAAAATAGCGCTGTTAAAATAACGGTGTTATTTTAACAAGTCAAGAAATTTTTACCGATGAGGTTAGATTATTACTCTTGGCACTTAATTGGCATTTAAAGGATTGATTCCTGAATGGTATAACAAGCCCTCCACCATATTTCGTAGATATACTATATGCGGTAGTATTATTTCAACAAACATAAGATATTTTTTTTAAAAAGTGTAATTATTCAGAGATGATAGATATTATTGCATGAGTCCGAATATTTTGGCCCGCATATTGCTTTTACT
>JBEKUA010000283.1:0-2551 GCA_049515495.1 Smithella sp.
CGCGACCTTCGATACCATGCACAGATTTTTGAGTGAAGATCCATGGATGCGGCCGAAAATTTTAAAAAAGTATATCACTAAAACACCTTTTGCCATGTTGATACGCGGACAAAACCTGGTTGGCTATCGTCATTACGCTGATGATGTTGTTCGCGCTTTTGTGGACAAGGCCTGCGAAATCGGTATCGATATTTTCCGCTGTTTTGACGCTTTAAACGATTTCCGTAATATGGAATCATGCGCGGAAAGAATCAAGGCCAACGGCAAGCAGTTTCAGGGAGCTGTTTGTTATTCACTGACCGGTGTCCGTTTGGGAGGAGACGTTTATAATCTTGAATATTTCATAAAGAAAACGAAAGAACTGGAGCAAATGGGCGCGGACGCGATTTGCATCAAAGACATGGGGGGTATCCTTTCTCCCTATGACGCGTATGATCTGGTTTCCGCCATCAAAAAGGAAATTAAAGTGCCGTTGCATTTACATTCCCATTATACCAGCGGAATGGCCTCGATGACATATTTAAAAGCGATAGAAGCCGGAGTTGATGTTGTGGACACATGTCTTGCGCCTTTCGCACTGAGAACTTCGATGCCCGCCATCGAACCGCTAGTCGCCGCCCTTCGGGGAACCGCGCGCGAGACCGGAATGGATTTACACAAACTTCTGGTGCTGGGTGAACACCTGGAAAAGATTGCCCCGAAATATAACAGCCATTTAGCTACCCATAAACTGTCAATCATTGATAACGGAGTTTTGGCTCATCAAATTCCCGGCGGTATGATTTCTAACTTGACTGGTCAGTTGAAAGAAATGAACGCGCTGGACAGATTGGCAGAAATCTACAGCGAAGTAGTTCAGACACGCAAAGATATGGGTTCTCCGCCTCTGGTTACTCCCGTATCGCAAATAATAGGCGCGCAGGCCGTATTGAATGTGCTTTTCGGCCGTTATGTAAGAGTCTCAAACCAGTTAAAAGATCTGGTTCTGGGCTTGTATGGTAAAACCCCTATGCCGATTGATGCGGAATTGACTAAAAAGATACTGAAGAATTACAAGCGCGGAGGGGAACCTTTAAAAGGAAGACCGGCTGATTATCTTGAACCGGAAATCGAAGCAGCGAAGAAAAAACTTGGCGATCTTGCCCGCAACGACGAAGATGTACTGGCATATATTTTATATCCCGCAACAATGATAAAATTTTTGCAAACGAAATATGGAATTGAATCGCCGGCAGAGGCGGGAGTGAAAAATTCCCATACAAAAGGCGCTGCCGCGTAAAAACAGCAGCAAAAAAACAACTCCTTTTTTTTGAAGATATTCATAAAAGGGGTTATTTTATAAATTTATTTCCAAAAATAATAGAAACGAAAGGTTTTGTTTATGGATTTCAGTCTAAATGAAAATCAATTATCGTATCTGGATACTGTGCGAAAATTTGTGAAAAATGAAATAACTCCGAACATTCTGGAGATGGAAAAAAATCATGTTTTCCCGTGGGACATCATTAACAGGGCATGGAAAACCGGCCTTATAAATTTGAGCATTCCTGAATCTGTCAAAGGTTATGAAATTGATGCGTTTACCTCAGCCCTGATTATCGTAGAACTTTCCTATGGCGACACGGGCATCTCTACGTCGGCTATGTGCAATGATTTAGCCAATGTTGTTATTGGCCTGCATGGAACGGATGAACAAAAAAAATTATTTCTCGGACCTTTTGTCGAAAAACCGGCGCTCGCCTCTTTTTGTTTAACGGAACCTAATGCCGGTTCTGATAATTCGATGATGACCAGTTTTATCGCAAAGAGGGATGACGGCAATTATGTTTTAAACGGTTCCAAGTGTTTTATTACCAATGCTTCCTATGCTTCTCAATACACTGTTTTGTGCAAGACGGGAAAACCGAATGGTAATTTTATGGCTTGTGTTATTGTTCCGGTAGAACCTGTCACCTCCGCCGATATTCCCAATATCGGAAATTCTACAAGAGAAATAAGCGTTCCGGCTGGCGGTACGATAATAATCGGCAAGCCGGAGGATAAATTGGGGCAAAGACTTTCCAACACGGCCAGTGTGACTTTTGAGGATGTTATTATTCATCCGAATCAGATTATTGGCGACAGGCGTCTGGGCTTTAAATATGTTGTTGACGTTTTGGATTATGCCCGGCCGATGGTGGCAGCCATTGGCCTGGGGCTGGCTAAAAGGGCGTTTGCGGTTACCCTGGAATATACGCGGGAACGCAGGCAATTTGGCAGTAGGATTTGTGATCTTCCCGTGGCCAGAGAAATGCTGACGACCATGTGGAAAAAAGTGGAACTGGCCGAGATGTCTCTTTTTAAGGCGATTTTTAAAATTCAGGAAAAAGCGAAAGATGCAGGAATTTATGCTTCTCTGGCCAAAAACACGGCAGCAGAGGCCGCTGTCTTTTGTTCGACTGAAGGTCTTCATCTGCATGGCGGTTATGGTTTCACGACAGATTATGAGATTTCCAAACTTGCCCGTGACGCCCATATTATTGACATTTACGAAGGTGTCCGGGAAGTGCAG
>JBEKUA010000284.1:0-2528 GCA_049515495.1 Smithella sp.
AGGCACTGCAGGCTGGGTTGCCACACATCACCCGGCAACTGCTATAGACATGAATCATTACATAGGAACCATCGCATCAGGGATGCCTGGGAAATTTCTTCTGATCAGCAAACAGGAAACTCTTGGCGCCGCTTTGGACTGGATCAAGGGTATGCTATATCCCCCTGAGCTCACGCAAGGAATATCAGCATCTGAAATATATCGGACAATAAATAAAGAAATACCCAAGTCGCCACCCGGCGCGAACCACGTCATTTTGACTCCTTGGCTTTTCGGAGAACGGTCACCTATCAATAATCCATACCTGCGGGGACAGATTTTTAATGTCGGCGTTAATACAACCAGAGCCGATCTCTGCAGGGCTGCAATGGAAGGAGTCGCCTTTAACATCCGCTGGGGTATGGAATGCGTGGAAAAAATGTCATTAAAGAAAGTCAAACCGATTACAGATGAAGTCCGATTGATCGGTGGCGCTTCCAAGAGTGACGAATGGTGTCAGATTTTTGCCGACGTTTTGCAAAAACCGGTCGTGCAGATGATCAATCCCCAGATGGCCTCTGCTCAGGGCGTCGCGACCATTGCAATGGTGTCCCTTGGAATTTATAAAAGTTTTAGCGAGATAAGTAGAATGTTAAAAAAAGGAAAACTTTTTAAACCGAATACGGGCAATAAGGCAGTATATGAAAAGCTTTATAAACAATATCAGGCATTGTACAAAAATAATAAAGGAGCTTTTAAAGAACTCAATCAATAGGAAAGTTTACTGCGAAGCGTTTTATTGAAGACTACAAAAATGTACTAAACCAGATTATATATATTTCGGCATACATAAATATGTTAATACAGGTACTGCCAAATTAAGAATCGCGTTTGAGCACTTCTTCCTGCCGTCCTCAAATCGTCAACGTCCATAAAAATACCAGACTTCAATCTGTAGTCCATGAAGATATATGTTTTTCCTCTTTTTTAAAAAATGAACTTCGTATGTTAATTGTCAATCCTGATAATCCGGAAAAAACATGGGTCACAATAATGGATATTGCGGTGCGTATCTCGAGTGATCTTCACATTATCAAGTGCGCCGGACAGGCGTATTTAATTGCCCATGGTATATTCATTCATGATTTTTAGCTTTTCTATAGTGAATTGACGTACCATCTGTGCCGTATCCGCCACCGATAAATTTTCAAAAGCGGAATACGGAATTTCTTCATAAATTTTTATATACATTTTCTGCACACCGTGAAAATTCATGCTGTATTTAGGCAGGGCCTTGTTTGTGCCGCTGATGACAATGGGCAGAATAGGCACTTTCTCTTTCAGAGCCATTTCAAATGCGCCGAGCTTAAAGTTTTTAACCTCTCCGTCGAAAGAGCGGGTACCTTCCGGAAATATGAAGACAGAACTTCCCTCACGCAGATGGATTGCACACTCCCGCAACATCTGTTCAATGCTTTCCTTGTCGCCACGTTTGAGTTTAACATAACGGTTAAGCGTCATATTCCAGCCGACGAAGGGCACTCGGAACATTTCAGATTTGGATACCCATTTATAGTGAAAAAATAGCCGGAAAGCGACCAGGATATCCATCTGCGACTGATGGTTGGAGACAATCATATAAGCTGTGTCTTTCCTTACATTTTCGCGACCTTCGATGCGAATCCACCATGCCGGCATCACCCAGGTATAAATCGAAGCCCAGAAGCAAGTGAACAAATGCAAAAGTCGCAGACGCCGGTCAAAGGGATAAGAAACGATGCGAAGAAGCAGGGCCATTAAAAACAGAAGGCTTGACGTCAAAGCGATAAAGACAAGAAAAATAGCACTCACCAGTCGTTTTAGCATATCCAAATCCATTTATTCATGATTTTGAAAAACACTTAACAGGTAAGAATATAGAAAGAAGCAATGTCCGTGTCAATAAAATATTGATGGAGGATAGGGATAATAGCTTCTTTTCATGGATTTAAATGTAATGAACTGGACTGAATATAAAAACGCAGACTCCTGCGTATGTCTCCGGAATATTCTGATCATTTAATGGCATTACCATCTAAAACTTATTAAAGCTTATGGAAGAGAGATGTGGTTGATTTTGCCGGTTTAACGATAACTGGTTGAGAAATGCATATTTTTAATAGTGATTTTCCCGAACTGGCGCGGGATTGAGACAATCGTATACGGCGGGAAGATTATCAGACAAGCCCGATTACTACATTGGTTACTCCAGAGGACTGCAAAGGCTATTGCATCGTGCTAAATTGTGCACCATAAGAGAATATTTCTTTTGATAAAATCTAATGAACGATAGCGAAGATATCAGAGCGGTTTGCGGACGAGATTATCTAGACGGATACTGCGGGATGGCATAGAATTCTGACAAGTGAGATTATTGCACCGGGAGCAATATGGAAAGGGGTCGATAAAACCATTATGGTAATAATTTTTTCTGCTGTAAAAATCAAAAAATAATTGACATATAAACAATACTTCCTTATATTTTAAATTACAAAAATAATTTCTTATCA
>JBEKUA010000285.1:0-2526 GCA_049515495.1 Smithella sp.
CATTAATTAAAAAAGGTGCGTCACTCGGCGCCAATTCAACTATAGTCTGCGGACATACCATCGGAAGTTATGCCTTTATCGCCGCCGGCGCCGTTGTGACAAAAAATGTCCCGGATCACGCTTTAATGATGGGCAATCCCGCAATCCAAAAAGGCTGGATCTGCGCCTGCGGCAATAAACTCAATAATCGATTCCAGTGTCCTGCTTGCGGCAGCCTTTATAAATTAAAGAATAAAAAAACACTGGGTAAAATAAAATGAAGATGCTGCTGCTGACGAGCAGTTTCCCCCGATTCGGACGAATCAGCGGCGTGTTCATTCCCGATACAATCCGCATTTTAAATAATCAAGGTGTAGATATCCATGTTTTAACTCAAAACTGCGACTCCCGCGAAACGTATCATGAAGTATTATGGCCCGGCTGTCGGGTGACATATTTTGGATGGCACGGAGGCGATATGCCTCTTGTCTCGTTGTTTAAAAATAGAGGACTTCATGGACTTACTCTTGCACTTCAATATTTTCTACATGGTTTCAAGACAGGCCGATCCATATGCAGTCAGTGGAAGCCTGACATCCTGTTTGCCGAATGGCTGATTCCGGCAGGATTCCTCGCGCGATTATTATCTTTTGCGACAAAGATACCTTACTGCTGTCGTGCTTTAGGCTCGGATGTCTACCTGGCAGCTGAGAATGCTTTAATAAAGCCTGTTATCAAAAATGTCGCGAAAAACAGTTCTCTTCTTTTTGCCGACGGATTTGATTTATGCGAAAGGACGCAGGCCCTGTCCGGCGGCAAATCATGTCATTTCGCGGCAACAGCAAGATATCCGGAAAACAAAAGATCGGATTTCTCTTTTCCTGATGATTCAAATCGTTTTACTTTCTGTTGCATTGGCCGTCTTCATCCTGTCAAAGGACAGGATATTCTTATTAAAGCCTGTGATATACTGCGCCGCAGGGGAATTGCGTTTCGCTGTTATCTTGTAGGGTCCGGTGAGGAATTGGATAACTTAAAAAGACTCATCGAAAGTTTTTCCCTCCAAAATGATGTGAGATTAACCGGGCAACTCGAAGACGGAGACATTACATATCTGTTGCAAAAAGTTGATTGTGTCGTGATACCGTCGCGCTCGGAAAGCATCCCCATGATCATGCTGGAAGCCGTAACTGCTAAGAAACCTTTGATTTTAACCAGCGTGGGAGACATGGGATTTCTTGCTCAAAAGTATAAATTAGGCTATATTATTCCATCGGAAGATTATGATAAACTTGCAAAAGCTTTAGTTTCCATGAGCGATTCAAATATGCGGGATTCGTTTTATGATAAAGCGAGATATGAAGCGCTGACATCGGTCCTGTCTGTTGAATCCGGCGCAAAAATCATTTATGAAAAAATAAAGGAGTTTAAGCTTTAGACATGAGCGCAAAAAAAGTACTGGTTACAGGCGCAGGGGGATTCATCGGCAGCCATCTGGCGGAAAGACTCACCCAACTGGGATATGACGTCCGGGCTTTTGTCCGCTATAATTCCGCGAGCGACTGGGGATGGTTGGAAAATTCTCCGTGCATCAAGGACATGGAAATATTCAGCGGCGATATAAGAGATTTCGATTCAGTCCGCCGTGCCATGAAAGGCTGCCGGGAAGTTTTCCATCTGGCCGCATTGATCGGCATACCCTATTCTTACGATTCACCGCTGGCCTATATTAAAACAAATATTGAAGGAACCTATAATGTGCTGGAAAATGCACGCGATTTAAATATCGACAATCTCATTGTCACATCCACCAGTGAAACCTATGGAACCGCGCAATTTGTACCGATAACAGAAAAACATCCTCTGGTTGGACAATCTCCCTACTCCGCGTCGAAAATTGCCGCCGATCAACTGGCGCTCAGTTACTGGCTTTCTTTTGGCTTGCCTGTTAAAATCGCCCGGCCTTTCAATACTTTCGGCCCACGCCAATCATCAAGAGCGATCATTCCCACAATTGCCGGCCAGATTTTAGCCGGCACTCGGAAATTAAATCTGGGTAATCTTTCTCCCACAAGGGACATGACGTTTGTGGCGGATACCGTGGAAGGCATGATTAAAATTTCCCGCTTCAAAAAACTCAATGGCTCCGTCACTAATATCGGCTCCGGATTTGAAATATCCATAAAAAATCTTGCTATGGAAATAGCCGATATATGCCGGGTAAAAATTAACTTTCATCTGTCGAGGGACCGTCAACGGCCTAAACAAAGTGAAGTTGAAAGGCTTTATTGCGATAATAGCAGACTTACGCAAAACACAAAATGGCAACCGCAATTTACTTTGCGGCAGGGGCTCGAACAAACTATTGACTGGATCAAAGACAATCTACATCATTACAAAACAGATATTTACATTAAATAGGTGAACTATGCAGGCGATTATTCTGGCTGGAGGGAAAGGTACAAGATTAAAACCTTACACGACAGTTTTGCCCAAACCGCTCATGCCCATGGGCGATAGTCCAATTTTGGAAGTCGTTGTTAAACA
>JBEKUA010000286.1:0-2511 GCA_049515495.1 Smithella sp.
TATCGCTTGGCAACAAAACACCGCTCTATAAAAAATATTCTTCAGAGGGCTGGCAGCTACCTGACGAAAAGACGGAACTGAAATTATTTTTAACAACCGCTGAAGAGTTGGAAAATGCCGGTTATATGCAGTATGAAGTTTCCAACTTTGCGCGTTTTGACAAATTTAAATCGCGTCATAATCAGAAATACTGGCAGCACGTGCCTTATTTGGGCCTTGGGCCTGCCGCCAATTCGTTTCTGAACAATAAGCGCTGGTGGAATAAGGCTGCCGTTACAATGTATTTAAATGAGATTGCTCTAGGTAAAACGCCGGTTGAAGAAAGGGAAACGCTTTCATCCGAACAAATGCAACTGGAAGCTTTATTTCTCGGCCTTCGCACAAAAGAAGGAATTGATTTAAAAAGCTACAAAACAAAATATGGCATTGATTTGCTTGCCGAAAAGAAAAAAATCATTGATGAGTTAATTAAAAATAAACTTGTGGAATTAAAGAAAGGCTTTCTTCGCCCTACCCGCGGCGGCATGGCCATAGCCGACAGTCTGGCACTGATTTGATACCAAGCCGTAGTCATTCGTCTACCTTTGTTGGTACAGCTTTTATCTTATCTTAACAGAGGCAATTTCATGTTCAAGGCGCTTTTTAATTTTCTGAAATACTTCATCGGGGTAAGATTTTTCTTTCAATAATATTATGTCCAGAGTTTTCGCCGGCATAAAATTTTGTAGTACATAATGGCTGGCACCGGAGATCAGTTTGGCTATATTGATAATATCTTTTTCATCGAGTTGTGATTGCACAACGGTTGTGCGGAATTCATACGGAATTTTTGAGTGCAAAATAATTTCGATACTTTCTTTTATTGACTCAAAATTGACCGGCACATTAACGATTTTTTCGTATTTTTCAAGCGGCGCTTTGATATCCATGGCAATATAATCAAGCAGTTTTTCAGAAAGAAGAGCCTTGATAACCTGCGGTTTTGATCCGTTGGTGTCGAGTTTGACGGCAAATCCCATTTTTTTGATCTGTTTGATAAAGGGCATTAAATTATTCTGGATGGTAGGCTCACCGCCGGTTATCACCACAGCATCGAGCTTTCCCCGACGTGTTTGAAGAAAGTCCAGTACATCTTTTTCCTTCATGCAGGGTTGAAATAAATCAGGATCAACCAGTCCGGGATTATGGCAATATGAACATCTGAAATTGCACCCCTGTGAAAAGATAATTGCGCTGATCATTCCCGGATAATCAATAAGTGATACTTTTTGCAAACCGCCGATTTTCATTTTTTTCCTTCTATATCCAAACGCAGTAAAGACCACGTGTGAATTCTTTCTAAATATTTTATTATATCGAGTTACATTCGAAAGATCAGATTCGGCAAGGAGACCGGCTTGGGCAGGCGTATTAGTAATATGTCGACGCAGCCGACGACGCAGCCGACAAAGTTAGCTGAGGAATGCAGCTCGGTATTTTAGAACTTGAATACCTGCCTCGAATCAAACTCTTCCTGCTTCCCCTTATTCCACTGTTTGACCGGCCGTAAATAACCAACCACGCGGGAGTAAACCTCACAATCATCGGCGCAGGTCGGACATTTTTCCTGTTCGCCTTTAAGATATCCGTGCGACGGACATACGCTGAAAGTGGGTGTAAAAGTTATGTAAGGCAAATGATAATTGCAGCAAATCTTCTGAACAAGTTTCTTTACCGACCTGGGATCATCTATTCTTTCGCCCGCGAAGGTATGGAATACCGTGCCGCCGGTGTATTTTATCTGAATTTCATCCTGTAAATCCAGCGCCTCAAAAACATCATCAGTATAGTTTACCGGCAGTTGCGTGGAATTCGTATAAAACGGCTCCGCGGTTTTCGATTTGTTATCGCTGGCCGTAATAATATCGGGATATTTTTCTTTATCTGTTTTGGCCAGACGATATGACGTGCCTTCGGCCGGTGTTGATTCCAGATTATAATTGTTTCCGGTTTCCTTCTGGAAATCGATAAGCTTTTTTCTCATAAAATCAAGAACCTGTTTTGTGAATTCCTGGCCTTTTTCCGAAGCAATGTCAACTTTCAGTAAATTTAAACAGGCTTCATTCATCCCGACAAGTCCGATTGTGGAGAAATGATTCTTCCAGTATTCGTCGAATCTTTCCTTGACGCTGCGCAGGTAATATCTCGTGTAGGGATAAAGATTGCCGTCCGTAAATTTCTCCAACACCTTCCTTTTCGTCTCCAGACTTTCCTTGGCAATATCCATCAGCTTTCCCAATTGCTCCAGAAAAGCTTTTTTGGATTTAGCCAGATAGCCGATACGCGGCATATTGATGGTAATAACGCCGATGGAGCCGGTGAGCGGGTTGGAACCGAAAAGGCCGCCGCCTCTCATCTCCAGCTCACGATTGTCAATCCGCAGACGGCAGCACATGCTGCGGGCATCTTCCGGATTCATGTCGGAATTGATGAAGTTGGAAAAGTAAGGCACGCCGTATTTAGCGGTCATCT
>JBEKUA010000287.1:0-2510 GCA_049515495.1 Smithella sp.
TACCATCCTTAATATTTAATTTTTGCTGATCTTCTAATTTTCTTTTTTTTTCATTAACACACGCTTAAATGACTGTATTTCTATCCGCGAAGTAATGACAACTTGAGTAAATTTTTATATTTTCAGAAGATGCCCCATCTTTTTTTGTTTTGTTTTCATATACTTTATGTTGTTCTCATTCGGATTTATTTCGATGGGAACCCGCTCGATAATTTCGATCCCGTAACCTTCCAAACCGACTATCTTCTTGGGGTTATTGGTCAATAACCTCATTTTGCGCACACCCAGATCAACAAGGATTTGCGCTCCAATTCCGTAATCCCTTAAATCCTCCTTAAATCCGAGGGCTATATTGGCTTCGACCGTATCTTTGCCTTCTTCCTGTAGTGCGTAAGCTTTGATTTTATTAACGAGCCCTATGCCCCGGCCTTCCTGACGCATATAAACTATTACGCCCTTTCCTTCTTTTTCCACCATGCTCATCGCGCGATGAAGTTGATCTCCGCAGTCGCATCTTCTGGAACCGAAGAGATCGCCTGTAAGGCACTCCGAATGGACTCGCACCAGAACTTCGTCATCTTCTCTAATTTTACCCTTAACCAAAGCTATGTGTTGCCAGTCATCAACTTCATTTTCGTAAACGATCATCTTAAAATCACCGCCGAAACTGGTCGGGATTGTCGCTTCCGCCATTCGCTTGATCAGGGATTCGTTCTGCATGCGGTAATCAATTAGATCGGCAATGGTAACTATTTTTAATTTATGTTCCCGGGCAAAAACTTCCAGATCCGGCATCCTGGCCATCGTGCCATCATCTTTCATCACTTCACAAATTACACCCGCTGGCGTCAAACCTGCAATGCGGCATAAATCCACTGACCCTTCCGTCTGCCCTGTGCGAACAAGAACTCCGCCCCGCTTTGCTCGAATGGGAAAAATATGACCAGGGCTGACCAAATCTTCCGGCTTAGCCAGCGGATTAACAGCGGCTTGAATAGTTGTCGCCCTGTCCGCGGCGGAAATGCCGGTGGTAACGCCGTGTCTGGCTTCGATGGAAATTGTAAATGCCGTCCCGAAACGAGCTTGATTATCCTGGACCATCTGTTTTAAGTTAAGTTTATCCGCCGTTTCTTCATTAAGTGTTAAACAGATCAAACCGCGGCCATAACGGGCCATGAAATTGATTGTTTTCGCCGTAGCAAATTGAGCCGCCATGAAGAGATCGCCTTCATTTTCACGATCTTCGTCATCAACCAGAATAATCATTTTCCCGTTTTTAATATCTTCAATTGCTTCTAAAATAGTGCTGATTGCCATTGTTTATTATCCTTACTTATTTAAAAAACCGTATTGCGCAAGGAAATCCTTATCTATTCCCAGCGGATTTTTCAATAATATTTCCACATACTTGCCCAAAATATCCGTTTCGATATTTACCCAATCGCCTTCTTTTTTCATCATTAAAGTGGTGTTAGCCGACGTATGAGGAATTATATTAACATAAAACCTGCTTTTTTCAAGTTTGTTCACTGTAAGACTGACGCCGTCTATAGCCACCGAACCTTTTTCCACAATATAGCGGGATAAATTATCATTCATTTCCACAGCAAGAATAAGCGAACCGGATTTTTGCATTTGGGAAAGAATTCTGCCTGTAGCATCGACATGGCCTAAAACAAAATGACCGCCCACAAAACCGCCGACACGCAACGATTTTTCCAGATTAACTTTGTTTCCCGTGTGTAAATATTTGAGTGTTGTTCTACTAATTGTTTCGGCGGAAACATCGGCCTGAAAATCTTGCTTATTTTTAGCAGTGACGGTAAGACAAGCGCCATTTACAGAAATACTGTCGCCAATAGAAACATCCTTTAGATCTATGGTGGATTCAATTTCCAGAACAGCATCGGCGCCTTTCATTGTCAGGCGTTTTACTTTGCCTAATCCCTCTATAATTCCGGTAAACATAAATTATTTTTTACCCTTGCTTAATAAATCTTTTAATTCGGACATAAATTCGCCGACATCGCGAAATTGACGGTAAACCGAAGCAAACCGGACATAGGCAACGCCATCGAAAGCCTTCAGTTCATTCATTATTTTTTCTCCGATAATGGTTGAAGAAATTTCTTCTATTTGCATTTCCTGACAGGCCTGCTCCACATTTTCAACAAGCTTATCTATGGACTCCATGCTGATTGGACGCTTCTCGCAGGCTTTTTTTATCCCATTTAATATTTTCTGCCGATCGAACTGCTCGCGACGGCCGTCTTTTTTTACGACCATCGGCAGCACATCTTCAACATACTCATAGGTGGTAAAACGCTTTGTGCAATTCAAACATTCCCGGCGACGGCGGACGGCTTTCCCATCCTTGCTTATTCGCGAGTCAATGACTTTATTTTCCGCATGACCGCAAAACGGGCATTTCATGATCTTGTCACCTTAATTTAGTAAGCTTAGAGTTGTTTTACACTTATTCCCGCTTCCTTAAGCATCTGAGCGGCCAA
>JBEKUA010000288.1:0-2504 GCA_049515495.1 Smithella sp.
ACCCTGTAGCTTTATGGGAAACAAAGCTTTGGAGTAATGAAAAGTTTGCCCGCTTAGCCGATTTAATTAATAATGAACTGCAGGTGAAAGTGGCTTTTACCGGGAGCGAAAAAGAGCCTATCGAGGAAATAACGTCATTAATGACTACTGAAAAAATAAATTTAGGCGGGCAAACATCGTTGCCTGAACTTGCCTGCCTGTACAAAAAAGCCAAAATGGTGATATCAACCGATTCCGGTCCCATGCACTTGGCCGCCGCTGTGGGAACTCCGGTTGTAGCTCTTTTTGGACCAACTGATCCGGCAAGAACAGGCCCTTACGGTTCCGGCCATGCAGTAATCAGGGCAGTACTGCCCTGCAGTCCCTGTTATTTAAAAAAATGTTCGACAAAAAAATGCATGGAAGATATTTCCATTGAGCAAGTTTTTGCCGCTGTGGAAAAAATTCACAAAGGAGTATGAAATGCCTTTAAATAAACAACTTTTTGAAATCTTAATCTGTCCACAATGCCATGGCAGAGTTCGCCTTGATGAAAAGCTAAATGGCATCGTTTGCGATCAATGTAAATTGCTCTACGAAATAAAGGACGACATTCCCATAATGTTGGTCGAAGAGGCGAAGAAAATTTCATAATGCGCATAGATTAATCATCAGCCTGGAATGACGGATAAATCCGGCAGACTTAGTGTTTTTAACGAAACCAATAAAATCTCTTGACAGCTACTCCATATTAATATAGACTTTTTGGCACTTAATAAAGGCTATTTAAGCCCTACCCTTTGGAGCGTTTCAAGTATTCAAATAACAAGCCGAGAATTAATCCGTAACTACTAAAATATCTTAATTATCTTTATTGTGTTTCTTTTAAAATCATGCAGTAAAAGCGAAGGCAAATATGTAGTATCGGGATAACTCTAGTGTTGTCCGATTATAATTTAAAGTAAGGAAGTACTTATGAACATTGAAGATATTAAACGATTACCTATTAGCGAACTCAATGACTTGGGTAAAAAGTTAAAGGTTCCCGGCGCCAACGCGATGCGACGTCAGGAGTTGATTTTTGCTATTTTGCAGACGCAAGCGGAACAAAATGGCGTGATTTCCGGCTCAGGAGTATTGGAAATTTTACCCGATGGGTTTGGTTTTTTACGAGCCGTTGATTATAACTACCTGCCCAGTCCTGATGATATTTACATTTCGCCCTCGCAGATCAGAAGATTTAATCTAAAAACCGGAGACACCATTTCCGGTGAAGTTCGTCCCCCGAAAGAAGGGGAAAAATATTTTGCCCTTTTAAAAGTTGATACCGTAAATTTTGAAAGCCCCGAACAAGCCCGCGACAAAATCCTTTTTGACAATTTGACTCCTCTTTATCCTTTGGAAAAATTGAATCTGGAATTTGATCCTAAAAATTACTCCACCAGAACTTTGGATTTATTCGCGCCTATCGGCAAAGGACAACGCGGATTGATTGTTTCTCCGCCGCGTGCTGGTAAAACAGTTCTTCTGCAGGATATTGCCCACAGCATTGCCGCAAATCATAAAGAAGTGGTTTTGATGGTGCTTTTAATTGACGAACGGCCGGAAGAAGTGACTGATATGCAACGCAGTGTTTCCGGTGAAGTAATTGCTTCCACATTCGATGAACCGGCTTCCTGTCACGTTCAAGTGGCTGAAATGGTTATTGAAAAAGCTAAGCGTCTTGTTGAGCATAAAAAGGATGTAGTCATTTTATTAGACAGCATCACCCGTCTGGCGCGAGCGTATAACACCGTTGTTCCGCCCAGCGGGAAAGTTCTTTCCGGTGGTGTCGATTCCAATGCTTTGCACAAACCGAAACGTTTCTTCGGTGCGGCCAGAAATATCGAAAATGGCGGCAGTTTAACAATAATTTCCACCGCTCTGATTGATACCGGAAGCCGAATGGATGAAGTTATTTTTGAAGAATTCAAGGGAACAGGAAATATGGAGCTGCATTTGGACCGCCGTATCGCCGATCGCAGAATATTCCCCGCATTTGATTTAATACGTTCAGGAACCAGAAAAGAAGAATTACTGATTCCTAAGGCGAATTTAAACCGCGTCTGGATATTGCGCAGATTATTACAGGAAATGAATCCGGTTGATGCCATGGAGTTTATCATCAACAAAATCAAGAAAACAGAAACTAATCAGGAATTTTTGGATTCAATGAATGCGTAACCAAGGGAAAACAGATTTTCGAGTTTTTTCTTGAATTTTCACCGCATATATTGTAAGGCACCTCAAACGCTTTTAAAATAAAGTAAGAAATGTTAATAATTAATTGCAGATAACTGCAAGGGAGGAAAATTAAAAGATATGAAAGAAGGAATTCATCCGGAATATAAGGAAACAACAATCACTTGTGTTTGCGGTAATGTGATTAACACAAGATCAACCAAAAAAGATATAAAAACAGAAATTTGTTCCAACTGTCATCCTTTTATAACAGGTAAACAAAGGGTTTTAGATACAGCCGGCCG
>JBEKUA010000289.1:0-2500 GCA_049515495.1 Smithella sp.
TCCTGTTATTTTAGATCCTGTTGGCGCCGGTGCAACCGCTTATAGGACTAACACCGCGAGAGATCTGATTAATAGCGAACCGCCGACTGTCATTAGAGGAAACGCTTCAGAGATCATAGCTCTTTACGATGACAAAGCCAGAACAAAGGGAGTTGATAGCGCAGCTTCTTCGGAAGCGGCAATCGATGTAGCGCGCAAACTGAGTGAAATTCATAAATGCGTCATCTGCATCAGCGGTGCGACTGATTATATTGTCGACAAAGAAAATATTATGAAAATTAAAAATGGTCATCCTTTGATGTCCAGAGTCACGGGATTAGGTTGCACGGCATCGGCTTTATGCGGAGCCTTTGTGACGGTAGAAAAACAGCCTTTTGTCGCGACGGCGCAAGCCATGGCGGTGATGGGAATTGCCGGAGAAATGGCCGCCGAAGTTGCCATGGGACCCGGCAGCCTTCAGACTCATTTTCTGGATTATCTTTATCGCCTGTCTGAAGATGATATCATCCGGCGTTTAAAA
Source organism: Smithella sp. (assembly GCA_049515495.1). Lineage (GTDB taxonomy): Bacteria > Desulfobacterota > Syntrophia > Syntrophales > Smithellaceae > Smithella. The sequence goes on from JBEKUA010000289.1 coordinate 521, forward strand.
GTTGAGGATTAATTATGCGGGGGGTATACCTGGTTACTGATCGCGGTTTATGTGGAGGAAGGCCTCTGGAAGAAATTGTTATTCAGGCGCTTAAGGGCGGCATCTCATTTGTTCAATTGCGCGAAAAGGAAATATCCACGCGGTCTTTTGTGGAAGAAGCCGGAAGGATCAAAGAACTTTTAGAACCCTATAAAGTTCCGCTCATAATAAATGACCGTGTTGATGTGGCTGTGGCCTGCGGTGCCGAAGGCGTGCATATCGGACAGGAAGACATGCCTTATGAAATTGTCCGAAAAATTATGGGGGAAAAAGCGATAATAGGCCTATCCGTAGAAACATGGGAAGATGTTGTGGCAAGTCAAAAACTTGATGTCAGTTATATCGGCATCAGTCCGGTTTTTGCCACGCCAACCAAAACCGATACAAAAGGCGCGTGGGGCTTAGAAGGTCTTGCCAGAATCAGAGCTTTTAGCAGGCATCCACTGGTCGCGATAGGCGGGATTAACGAATCCAATGTAAGAGAGATTGTTGTGGCCGGCGTTGAATGCATTGCTGTTGTATCGGCGATTTGCGCATCTCCTGATCCTGAAGCGGTCGCCAGCAGACTCAATGAAATAATCAATTCATCTTTGAAAGAAAGGTAGCTAATCCGGCTATTTCATCAATTGGTAAATCCGGCGCAGGGGCATGTGTGAGTCAACTTCCGGCATCCTCTTCCTGTTTTCTTTCTTCGCAGGTCTCAAAATGTTTTATGCAATTAAGAATTTCTGATTCCTTTTCTTTTGGCAGCACGATAAAGGAACTAATAAGATTTTTGGGTATCGAACGCAACCGGCCTGTACTGGCATCAACGAAAACCCAGTCGGTTTCACCTTTGACAAGAACAGCATTATCTTCGACGCGAATGATTCTATATTTACGGAGAGATTGCACCCGGCGAAAGTCGGATACCCACGTCAAAACGATAATGTGTTCTCCGGCGAACGCGGGGCGTAAGTATTCAACATGATGCGTCCGGACAACCCAGGTTTCGCCGGCAGCCGTTGTGGCTTGGGTGCATCCCTGACTATCGGAATGAAGAACAGCGGCTAATTGCATCCAGCGCAAATACTCAAGATTGTTTACGTGGCCGTTCACATCCAGTGCATCTTCAGTGACCGTTAATTTATATTGATAGATTTGCGACATGTTGCCTTGTTTTCCTTATTCTATATGAAATCGGTAGCGAATGCATTATCCATAGCGAACTTTAATGTAAGCGGGCGAATGCTAAATGATATAGTTCCCTGACTTGCCATGGACAGCTTCAATAAATAATTGACACTATTTGTATTTTTATGCCTATAATAAACATAAGTATTTTGCAATACTATATCGTTATGGCTACTTCGGTATCTGTGGAGTTATGTTCCTTTGTTCCTTTGTGCTTGAAGACTATGTCATCATATCTTTAGAAGCAGGTTGATGATCAAAGCAATCTTGTTTCTGCTCTTTGCATGGGAGCCGGTATTTTAAAAGGTCTAAAATTAATATTTTTGAAAAGATATATACTTTCTTTCATGGGGGATAAAACAATGAAGAATGAAAAAGGTGCTTCCAAATGGGTTCTGATTTTTATAATCGTGCTAATCATAGCAGTGATAATTTATTGGTCTAAATATTTTGCCAAGCCGATGGCCACAGTCATGATGGGCGGCGCAGACCAGGCACAGCCGGCTATAGAAAAAGCCAAACAGGCCTCTGACGCGATGAGCCGAGCCAATAGAGTTGCCGAAGAAGCTGTAAAAAAAGTAAATGAAGACAAAGTAAATGAAGACAAAGTAAATCAAGACGCGGGAAAGTAGAGGCGTAATTCTAAAGGGAAGGTAGTAATTACAGAAAATCAAAGACAGACCCGACCCTTTTAATCTGCGTAGTAAACTGAGTCAAATGCATGGATTAAATGGCCTGTTTTCCGACAAAGTCCATTTGAGCGGGTAT
>JBEKUA010000290.1:0-2840 GCA_049515495.1 Smithella sp.
TCCGAATATCCTAAAAACGGGTTGATAATCATTTGCCGGGAAAGTTGCATGACTTTCTCATCATCTCCCAAAACAAATATAGTGCCAATTTTTTTGTTTTCCCTCCCCTGAGCAGCCAGTTCACAGGCAATATTTAAAGCCGCATTAAAAACTTCCGGCCGGACATTTTCAATGACATCATTTATGAAATCAGATGTTAAAATTTCAAATTCTTTTCCGACATCAATAACAATAATGCTGTCGGCGTAACCAAACCTGGGCACTCCGCTTAAGCATACGACCTTATCCCCTCTTTTAAAAGTGCCCAAAACTATCCCCTGGGCAATAGCAATTTTAATCTTTCCCACCCTGGTTAAATTTACATTGGGAATGTATAATATTTGAGCATCTTTCTTTATCTCGTCAGGGATATTTTCATTCTCGCGGCAAACAACTATTAAGTTGATATCTTTTTTTATTTCATCCGGCGCATCGGTCATATCGTTTATTACATCTATGCAGAAAAGCAGCGCGTCGGCTTTTATGTCATGCGCAATTTTTACAGCATGTTCAATCATCGTTTTATTTATTGATTTCATTTAATTGCCTTAAATCTTATTTTATTGTACTTTAAACATCAAAACTTTCCATGTCAAGGATTGGTAATAATAAATTATCTTGACCGGAAAATTATAGTTGGATAAAAGTTATAGCGCATAAATCAATGGAGAGGCCTGATCCTTGGAACTGCCCGTAATAACCGGTACCCTTAATTTATATATAGCTGAAATTAATCGCTTTTCTCTTTTGACGGCGGAAGAGGAATTCAAGCTCGCCGTGCGTTTAAAAAAGTATAACGATGTGGCGGCAGCCGAAAAGCTGATTGTTTCCAATTTGCGTTTTGTTGTCAAGATTGCTCATGAATACCGCAACTATGGCTTTAAACTGTCTGATTTAATTCAGGAAGGCAATATCGGTCTTATTCACGCCGTAAAAAAATTTGATCCTTACAAAGGTTACAGATTAATTTCTTACGCGGTTTGGTGGATTCGAGCTTACATTCAAAATTACCTCATGAAGTCATGGAGTATTGTCAAAATAGGTACGACGCAAGCTCAGCGAAAACTATTTTTCAAATTAAATCAGACCCGAAAAGAGCTGGAGAGCATGTCAAAGAAAAACCCGGAATTCAGCGAAATCGCCACCTCTCTGGGGGTTAAGAATTCCGAGGTAGAAGAAATGGATTTGCGCATGGGTTCGCGGGATGTTTCTCTGAATGAAATTATCAATGACGAAAGCAGTGACTCGCATATAGATTTTCTGGCTTTCGAAGGTGATGATCAAGAGGTGTCTTTAATTAAAGAAGAAGAAAAGAGTCTGGTCCAGCGTGATATAGCCGGAGCGCTGGCGAATCTCAACGAGAGGGAAAGTTACATTATCCTCAACCGCGTGATGGCAGATGATCCCCAAACGCTGCAGGAAATAGGAAGTAAATATAACATTTCGCGGGAACGAGCCCGTCAAATTGAAAAACAGGCCTTGAAAAAAATTCAACTGGCCCTGCCGTATTTTAAGTCCGGCAAATAACCAATCATTCCTTATGGAAAGACAGGGGGGTGGAAGCGCCTGCCCCGAATTTCTAAATAGTGATGTTCACCAATTAATGCTTGCCTTTCATTGCTAAAGAAACTTTTTCGCAAAACGAAAATATTTTAACAGCCCTTCAATCATCGTCATATGGAGCATGAAATTTGAAAGCGAGCAGGGTCATTTTCAATTATCTAAATAGTCTGAAGACGCAACTTCCGGACGTAAATTTGCCGAAAAAATTAACAGAAGACAAATTGCTGCGATCGGAATTGTTCAGTTCCAAGCAAATGCGGCAGCATGGCAGGGCCATAGCGGGCACGCACAAGCTGGGCATCGGCCGCACCTCAAACCAACTGCTGAAAAGATTAACGGATAATGAAGATGTCCTGTTTCAAGTCCGGAACATTCTGACGAATGCCATTAAGGACAATCTCAGTATCACACCGGCGGAAGAATGGTTTCTGGACAATTTTTACCTGATCGAAGAACAGGTTCGCATAGCCAGAAAGCATTTGCCCAAAGTTTACAGCAGGGAACTGCCTCACCTGGCTAACGGCCCATCTGAGAATCTCCCGCGGGTATATGACATAGCACTGGAAATGATATCCCACGGTGACGGCCGTGTTGATTCAAAGACAATCAGTTCATTTGTCTCCTCTTACCAGACGGTTAATGTACTTAAAATGGGCGAATTATGGGCCATTCCCATTATGTTGCGTCTGGCGTTGATAGAAAATATCAGACGCATAGCAGTCAGGATATCCAAAGACAGAGCCAATCGCAATCTTGCCGATTACTGGGCAGGCAAAATGACAGCTACAGCCCAGAAGGATCCCAAAAACCTTTTTCTGGAAATTGCGGACATGGTTCGATCAGATCCGCCGATGGTTGGAGCTTTTGTCGCGGAAATCTCGCGTCAACTACAGGGACAGGGGCCGGCTCTGGCATTGCCCATCACGTGGATTGAACAACGTCTCTCCGAATACGGCCAGACCATCAAAACTTTTGTAAATCTGGAAAGTCAACAACAGGCCTCCGATCAGGTTTCCATAAGCAATAGTATCACCAGCCTGCGTTTCCTGGGAACCATGAACTGGCGCGAATTCGTCGAGACCATGAGCGAGGCGGATCAAATCCTGCGTGGGGATCCCGGTGATATTTATATCAAAATGGATTTTTCCACCCGTGACCGTTACCGCCACGTCATAGAAAAAATCGCCAGAAAAAGTAACTTATCCGAAGGTGAGGTAGCCAGTCTGGCGATTGGCCTC
>JBEKUA010000291.1:0-2624 GCA_049515495.1 Smithella sp.
ATAAAGTCGAAATCTTTTTCAAGTTTGGCAAATGCAATATCCTTACCCACGCGGGTGTTGAGGCGAATTTCCACGCCGAGAGCGCGGATATCATCAATTTCACTATCCAGAATGTTGCGCGGCAGACGATATGAGGGAATGCCCCAATAAAGCATTCCACCGGCTTTATTGAGTTCTTCAAAAACGGTTACTTTGTAACCGCGTAAAGCCAGATCACGCGCGGCGGTAAGACCTGCCGGGCCTCCGCCCACAACAGCTATCTTTTCTTTGCGTGTGACAGGCACAACATCGATCTTCGGACGAGGTGCGTTATCTGTAATAAAACGCTTCAGGAACTTAATGGCAATTGGTTCATCCATGTTGCCGCGGCGGCATTTGCTCTGGCATTTGTGATCGCAGACTCTTCCGCAAACGGAGGGGAAGGGGTTGCTTTGCAGCAGTATTTTGTATGCGTCGTCAAATCGTTCGGCCCGAATAAGCGCTATATAGGAAGGAATATCCATTTCGATCGGGCAGGTATGCTGACATGGTGATTTGAACATGGCCGAGCATACTGCTGCTACGCATTTATGCTCGCGGATGTGTTGTTCATACTCTTTACGGAAATAACGGATGGTGCTTAAAATAGGATTTGGCGCTGTTTGCCCCAATCCGCAAAGGGCCGCATTTTTGATAACTTCGGCCATTTCTTCCAGAAGTTCAATATCGCCTTCCTTGCCTTTGCCCTGGGTGATATTGGTCAATATATCCAGCATGCGTTTCGTGCCCTCGCGGCAGGGTGTACATTTGCCGCAGGATTCATCCTGGCAGAAATCCATGAAGAATCTGGCCATATCGACGGCGCATTTGTCTTCATTCATTACAATCAAACCGCCGGAGCCCATAATGGCGCCGAGTTCAACTACTTTTTCATAATCAACAGGAGCATTTAAATGCTGAATGGGAATACAGCCGCCGGAGGGCCCGCCTAACTGTGCTGCTTTGAATTTCTTGCCTTTGGGAATACCGCCGCCGATATCATAAACGATGGTGCCCAGTTTTGTTCCCATGGGAACTTCCACAAGACCGACGTTGTTAACGTCACCGGTGAGCGCGAATACTTTTGTGCCTATCTGGCCGACGTTAGCCAGTGTTTCCACGTTATTCAGAATACTCGGTTTCTGCCACAGACCGGCAACAGCGGGGAAGGGCGGTCTTGGCCGGGGCATGCCTCTTTTCCCTTCAATGGAGGTCATCAGGGCCGTTTCTTCACCGCAGACAAACGCGCCTGCGCCCTGATAAATTTCCAGATCGAAATCAAAACCCGTGCCCAGAATATCCTTGCCGAGCAAACCGTTTTTATGCGCCTGATCTATGGCTACGTTTAAACGATGAATAGCCAGCGGATACTCAGCGCGACAATAAATGTAACCTTGCTTGGAACCTATGGCTTTGGCGGCGATAACCATTCCTTCAAGAACGGCGTGTGGATCAGCTTCCAGAACGCTTCTGTCCATAAAGGCACCTGGATCTCCTTCATCGGCATTGCATAAAACGTATTTAATATCACTTTTGGACTGAGCGGCAAATTTCCATTTCAGGCCTGTAGGGAAGCCCGCTCCGCCGCGCCCTCTTAATCCTGAATCGAGGATTTCCTGAATGATTTGTTCCGGTTTCATTTCAGTCAGAGCTTTAGCCATGCCGGCATAGCCGTCACGCGCGATATATTCATCAATTTTTTCGGGATCAATCAGACCACGATTCTTCAAAACTCTCAACTCCTGATGAGCGAAGAAGGGGATGTCCTGCATGGTGGGAATAATTTCATCTGTTGAGGGCTCATGATATAAGAGACGCTCTAAAGTTCTTCCCTTGATTAAATGTTCTTCAACCAGTTCCGGTATATCTTGCGGCTTCAAGCTTACGTAAATTATGCCTTCCGGATAAACAACCATAATCGGTCCCAGAGCGCAAAATCCATTACATCCTGTTTCCACAACCTTTATTTCTTCAGTCAATCCTCTTTTGTCAAGCTCTTCCAATAAAGCTTTCTTTACTGCAGGTTGGCCGGAAGCCTGACAGCCGGTGCCTCCACAGATTAATAAATGCGAACGAAAAACTTTCATTTAGCCTATATCCTCCTTAAGAAATCATCATGCCGTGCAACAATAAGCATGTTAGAGCGAAAAAAATTATCTGGTTACTTCAGATCCTCTGGCCAGAACAAAAGGAGTCTGAATTTCTCCCTCCAGGATGTGTCTTTTGAAAACCTGTCTCATTTTGTTGGAATTCATATATTCATATTTTATCGGTTCCTGATTCAGGACTTCAACAGTAACAAGAGGTTCGCGGCTGCATAATCCCATGCAACCGGAAGTGGTTACGACAACATCATTTGCGCCGGCAGCTTCAATTTCCTGAAGCAATGTATCCATAACTTCTTTGGCTCCCGAAGCGATACCGCAGGTTCCCATGTGGACGGTAACTTTGACGCGACGTTCGCCATCCCGCAGGGACATTTCCTTGTGCACTTTATCCTTTATTTTTTTTAAATCATCTATTGTTAATTTCGCCATTGGCGTTTCCTCCCGGCTTTAAATTATTTTATTATGTATATTGAGCTAATATCTCTTTTACCTTGCCCG
>JBEKUA010000292.1:0-2544 GCA_049515495.1 Smithella sp.
ATGCCGCACGCGCAATTATATGCGGCGAAGGCGATACGTATATTGCCGCCGGGGTGGAAGACATGCAGAAAGTTTTCATGGCAATGCACATGGATTTCCCGCCGCGTTTGATGGAACGGTACAACATCATGGATATCCCCATGGGCGCTACCGCTGAAAAAGTGGCCGAACTGTGGAAGATCACCCGCGAAGATATGGAAAACATGGCTTTCTGGAGTCATAAAAAAGCCGACGAAGCCACAAAGGCCGGAAAATTCAAGCAGGAGATTATTCCTATCGAAGGCTTAAAAGATGACGGCACGCCTATTATGGTTGATAAAGATCAGTGGATTCGCGGTGACATTTCCAGAGAGCAGATGGCTGGGATGAAACCCGGTTTCAAGCCGGACGGGCTTTTGACGGCCGCCACATCTTCGCCGCTTACCATCGGCGGGGCCGCGCTTCTTTTGATGGAGCGCTCCAAAGCCGACAAACTTGGACTTTCTTATCACCTCAAATATGAAGGCGGCGCCCTGGCCGGTTGCGACCCGACCATCATGGGAATCGGCCCGGTTCCTGCCGTCAAGAAACTTCTTGACCGCAAGGGTCTGAAAGTCAGCGATATTGATATCTGGGAATTCAATGAGGCATTTGCCAGCCAGTCTTTGGCCTGCGTGAGAGACCTGGGAATTGCCCAGAACGCGCCTTTTAGCAATGTGAATGTCTGGGGCGGCGCTTTGGCGCTTGGTCATCCGCTGGGAGAAAGCGGATGCCGTCTGGTTGTTACCATGAACTCCATCATGAAGACTGATTATAAAGACGCCAAATACTGCGTGGCTACACTTTGCGGCGCGTTCGGCAATGCCGGCGCGATAATGTTTAGCAAAGTCTAAAAAAAGAGAGAACTTTCCGTTATAAAGCGTTTGTTATGCATTTTACGAAGGGGGCCCTATTTGATAGGGTCCCCTTTTAAATATTCAAAAGATAAAATTAAGCCAGAGCCAAATTCCCCCGAATTCGACATACAGTTTGATTAAGACGCCCTGAGCAGAGCTTAACCTGAAAGTGTGTGCCATGATAATCGATAGTTGACTGTAACGAATAAATCATCAAACTAAAAGAAAATAATTGATTTTAAACGTAAATAATTTATATGCATCTTTCAAAACTTTGTGATAAAGGTTCTGTGAATCATATATTTAACAATTATTGTTGAATATTGATACTATTAGTGATACTATTTTCCCAAATGCTATTGCATGATGAATTCAACGCGGAGGAAGGGAAAAGATCGCATTCAAGTGGATCAAAGCGAGCTTTTAAGATTGGCAATTCAGTCTTTGTTATACATGAACCTCACAAAAAAGGTAACAACGTAGGTAAATGGGATCATCAAAACATCTATGATCTCTTAAAACGAACTGGAGCTTTAAAAGATGAAAACGAAAACAATTAAATCCATAGAGAAAAATTTAGATTATTATATGTCTTTAAATTACACCATTACGTTAGAAGAATTCGATGATAACGGAATTACAAAATACGGTTTGAACATCCCAGACCTTCCTGGAATTTGGTCTAGTGGAACTACTCTTGATGAAGCACATAATGAACTTGAAGATACAAAACGATTATGGTTCGAGACATGCATTGAGAAAGGTATAGAAATTATAGAACCTATATCTGACGAAGATTTCAGCGGGAAATTTATTTTGAGGCTTGATCCTCGGCTCCATATGTCTCTTCACAAGTCTGCTTTAAAGAACAAGAATAGCCTTAATCAGCACATCAGGAATTTACTTGAGCATCAAATAGATAATGTGGAAATAATAAATTATCTCAAAGATATTGATCATAAGATTTCTCTTATCGAAAAGAAAATAGATAGTCTTGGTGATGTTGTGTCAAGCTACCTTAAACCCACAGTGAGATCAGAAATATCTTATATTACCGGGGGTATAACTGCTATACTTGCAAATGATACCGCTGAAAATTATGATGCCCCAATTGTGGCAGTAGGTGGTGCTAAAGCTAGTAATTTTCAAACATTATCCAAAGCCTTTACTTTTATCAATAAAACTAAATAAGGAATATTTATGAAAGAAAAAAACATCAAGAAAAAAATTAACCTAAAATATTTGATTATCTGCGATGACATAAGACACGAAGTTGGAAACAAAATAAGCCTTATAGGAATATACAATGAAAGTATTACTGTTCAAACTATTCCTTTCATACTGCCCAAATTATGCTTTCACCTTGTATTTGATTCATTTGATCACATTGAAAATATAGAAATGAAGATTATATCTCCAGACAATCAGGAATTATTCAGTTCTAAACCTAGTAAAGTTGAAAAATTGCAAAATAATGATGATGGAAAAATATCTCTACTGGATTTAATTTTAGGTAATATAAGCTTTCCCAAAGAAGGCCTTTATCGCTTAATATGTATTTTTGATGAAAATAAAGATTTGACGCAGGAAATAGAATTTAATGTTCAGAAGGAAAAACCTGCAATCGGCAAGTAAACTTTTACCAAATAAATTAATAATCTGACTAATT
>JBEKUA010000293.1:0-4128 GCA_049515495.1 Smithella sp.
TGCAGGACACAGGCACCGCAGGCAGCACACTTCTCCGTCCATACACCGCGCTCCTCAAGAATACCGAGGAAGGTTGTGTTTAATCCGGCATAAACCGGCTTCTGAGGATAACGTTCGGCAATCGCCTGGACTCCGGCACCGCAGGCCGTTGACAATACTGCATCGGCTTTCTGGATGGCTTCTGCCGCTTGTTCGATGAAGATGTTATCGCACTGACGCTCGATGGTGAGTTCAGCTATTTCAAAGTTTAAACCTTGAACACGTGATGCGATGCGCAGTGCCGAAGAGATAATACTGACCTCCCGTTCTCCTCCGGACAAACAGACAGTGACGCAGGTTCCACAGCCCAGCACCAGAATTTTCTTATGTGGTTTTAAAATCTCGACAATTTCAGGAATGGTTTTTCTTTCGGCAACGATCATTGTATTGCTCCTGTTTTTTTTACTTTACTTAGTGGTAGTCTTCTTGTTATACGTAGGACCGAGTTTTGCAACGGTCTCAACCATGTCGCGGACATACTCGACAAATTTCTGGGAACTGGCGGCGCTCACATTCACCATGCGCAGCCGCTCAGGTTCCAGACCGGCTTCCTGTAATAATTGTCTGGTAGTATTTACCCGGCGCTTGGCCAGATAATTGCCCTCTTTAAAGTGACAACTGCCTTCCTCGCATCCGGCGACCAGTACACCATCGGCGCCGGCTTCAAAAGCCTTCATGAAAAAGTCTATTTCCAATCTGCCGGTACATGGCGAACGAACGATGCGGATGTTGGGCGGATATTGCAGGCGCCCTGAGCCTGCCAGGTCTGCTGCGGCGTAGGCGCAGTAGTGGCAGCAAAAAGCCACTATTTTAGGTTCAAAATTAGTCGTGTTCATCATCACTTCCTTATTTCGGTACAGATACCGGCTTATTCTCATTACCCGGTTCTGATAAAAAAGTCTTCAACATGTCCTGGAACTGATCGGACTCGAAATTTCGCAGATGGATGGCGTGTGCCGGACATTCCGAAGCACATATACCGCAGCCCATACACGCGGCAGCGGCAATTTCCGCTTTACTGTTAACATTGACGAGCGGCGCATGATAAGGACACGCCCTGACGCAGGTTAAACAGGAAATGCATTTTTCCTGATCGACGCACGACACCTGACCGCCGACTTCAAGCCGGGTCTTGGAAAGGATGGTCGCCGCCCTGGATGAAGTCGCTTTGGCCTGCGAAATATTCTCGTCACTCAACTTGGGCGAATGGGCCAAACCGCACAAGTAAATGCCTTCCGTGGCAAACTCGACAGGCCGCAGCTTAAGATGAGCCTCGACATAGAAACCGTCGGCATTCAACGGCACCTTAAGCATGTCTGCCAGCTTGCGGTTATCCTTCAAGGCATCGACACCTGTGCTGAGCACAATGACATCGGTTTCGATCTCTATCTGTTCCGGATAGTCAGGACTCTTCAGCGTAACCAGATCGTGATTAGCGGAAATAACCGGCGGGTTTTCTTTTTCGTATCTCATAAAGATAACACCGGCCTCACGAGCCTGCTTATAATATTTTTCGCGGAATCCATAGGTGCGGATATCGCGATAGAGGACTATGATGTTCGTATCGGGATTCTGCTTCTTGAGTTTTAGGGCATTCTTGACTGCCATTGTGCAGCAAATACGACTGCAATAGGGTCTCTCTTCATTCCGCGAACCGGCGCACTGGATCATGACAATGTTGCGGTTAGAAGAAGAAAAATCGGTTATTTGCAAAGCATTCTCTAATTCTGATTGAGTCATAATATTGGCGGACTGTCCGTATTGGAAATCTTTGGTACTTGCCGGGTCGGCGCCGGTAGCGACAATGATTGCGCCGCATGGCACAACAGTTTCTACATTATGCTCGTTAAGAGTAACTTCGAAATTACCCACAAAACCGGCTACGTTCTTTACTTCACTATTCATGTGCAGGACAATATTATGGTTGCTCTGAACACGTTTGATCAAGGCAGAAAGGAAACCGCCAACATCTTCATGTTCCAGTGTATAGTGCAGATTAAGGTAATTGCCGCCCAGTTTATCCGACCGTTCGATCAAGTGAGTCTTGAATCCCTGTTCGGCCAGAGAAAGAGCTGCTGTCATGCCGCTGAGACCGCCGCCGATAACCAGACCAGTCTGCACGACGTTGGAATAAGAACCCTGTAATGGAACTAATCTACGGGCCCGGGCAATAGACATCTTCACCAGTTCGACAGCTTTCTGAGTGGCCTGCTCCGGCATCGTCGAGTGCACCCAGGAACATTGGTCACGGATGTTAGCCATTTCGAATAAATACTGGTTTAATCCCGCTTCACGGAGTGTATCCCGGAAGATCGGTTCGTGAGTACGCGGCGTGCAGGAAGCCACAACAATGCGGTTGAGCCGGTTATCGCGGATGGCATCACGGATATTGACCAGACTGGTATCTGAACAGGTGAATAACGTATGAGTGGCAAAGATAACATTCGGATCCTGGGCCACGGCATGAACCACTTTTTCCACATCGATCACGGAAGCAATGTTGCGGCCGCAGTGGCAGATGAAAACACCTATCCGGGGCTGCTCGTCGGTGACATCGTGCTCATCCGGGTAGACTGCTTTGGTAATCAGTGTGTTGCGAGCGGATGATAACAATTCCATAGCCATTGAAGCCGCTGCGCTGGCCTGGGTGACTGTTTCCGGGATATCCTTCGGTTCCTGGAAAGCGCCGCCGACAAAAACCCCCGGGCGGGAGGTATTCAACGGCGTAAATCGATCGGTGGAACAGAAACCATATTCATTCAGATCAATACCCAAACGTTTGGCAGTATCCACAGCAGATAAGCCGGGTTCCATGCCGACAGATAAAACAACCAGGTCAAAATCCTTTTCCTGTAATTGATTGGCCTCGTTATAAAATGTCGCCCGCAGGTCCCTCGTGCCGGGCATTTGGATAATGCGGGACGGTATACCCTTGATGTAATTTACACCCTGTTTCTTTGCCCGCTCGTAATACTGGTCAAAGTCCTTACCATGAGCCCGGATATCCATATAAAAAATAGATGCTTCCAGTCCGGGTAAGTGGTCGGCCGCTATCATCGATTGCTTGGTGGAAACCATACAGCAAACTGAAGAGCAGTATTCATTGCCGCAGCGTGTATCCCTTGAGCCGACGCACTGGATCCAGGCGACACGTTTGGCAGGTTGACCATCGGATCGCCGGATGACATGGCCATCAAACGGCCCGGAAGCCGAGAGCATACGCTCGAACTGTACACTGGTAATCACATTAGGATACCGGTTATAGCCGTATTCACCTTTTTTCGCAGCATCAAATTCTTCAAAACCGGGTGTCAGGATAACAGAACCGACATTAAGCTCGATGATCTTTTCTGTCATCGAATGATCAATAGCATGCTGTTCGCAGGCAGCAACGCATTGCTGGCACTCGGAACACAGAGCACAATTGAGACAACGCTCGGCTTCTGCCAGGGCAGCTTCTTCCGTAAGACCTTCTTCAACTTCGTTAAAATTATTGGCACGTTGAGCCACCGGCAGGATTGCCTGTTCGGCACACGGCTTCTTTTCCATACCCTTGGTTTCAGGCAGAAATTCCGGATCAATTGGTTTTACAGTAGACTCAAATCTTGCGGATAACATATCCTCGCCTTTGAGATAGCGATCGATCGATTCCGCCGCCCGCTTGCCGGCGCCGACAGCGCCGATAACGGAAGCACTGCCCGGAATGTCATCACCACCGGCAAATACGCCTTTTACGGATGTTTCCAGAGTGATTTTATCGACCTTGTAAAAATTACGTTCTGTTGCCGCTCCCATGTTACCAAGCGAGTCTTTATCGATCGCCTGACCGATGGCAACGATAATCTGGTCGGCATTTAATGTCGTTGTCTCATTATCATTGTAAGCGGGGCTGAATCGCCCTGTTTCATCAAAAACTCTGGTGCAGCGTTTCAGCTCGATGGCATTAACTTTATCGTTTCCGAGAACACGTTTCGGACCCCATCCGTTGTTAATTTTTATATTCTCTTCGAGTGCGGCGGCAACCTCTTCGGGTAGGGCCGGCATCTCATAGCGCTGTTCCAAGCACACCATCTCGACTGCGTCGGCGCC
>JBEKUA010000294.1:0-3546 GCA_049515495.1 Smithella sp.
GCCGGAGTATGAATGGCGATGGAACAAGGCGAAGAGCAGGGCTAATATGCCGCCGTGTTGATGTTCGCCGGCCAGGAATACTCTCTCCCACGGCACGAAACAGTTTTCAAAAATCAGATACGAGTCGGTAAGTCCGGGGGTAAAACCGCGTTTGTAATGATCGCGTTGACGGTAGTTATGAATGGTCACAACTTGTTTCATTCCATCCCAGTCTCCGGGAACGGCAAAAGCCACGGCGTAGTCTTTGTCTTCGGACCTGAGCGCGCGGGTGGGTATAACAAGGATTTCATCAGATACGGACGCTTCGGAAATGTGCACCTTGCAGCCTTCCACAATGATGCCGTCCCTGGTTCTCTCCTTGATATACACATAAGAACCGGGATTGGGCTGCTCGGCAGGGCGCAGCATTCTGTCGCCCTTGGTGTCCGTCTGAGCGGATGCGGCGATCATGTCTTCCTTCTGGAAACGGGTAAGCCATTTCTTGAAGTTTTCGTGATAATTGGTCTCGCCCTTTTTTACTTTATCCGCTTCATACGAGACATTGTAAATGGCGTTTGTGGCATCTATGCCCATGCATCGCTGGATGCAGCCGCCGACTTTCTGGCACAGCATACGCGTCATATCCTGCTTACAGTGCAGGTCTTCCTTGCTCTGGTGAATATGGGTAAAACGGTTAATCTTCTCTCCGGTGAGGTGAGATGTGGCAGTCATCAGACGTTCATTTTCGGGTTTAGCCGCTTCATCATACGTCGTGCCCATAACATTGATGCAGTCGCTCTGCAACTCGTCCGTCCGATCGATCAGATTGCCATCAAAATAGATGTTGCGTTTCATTTTCGACAGGGCGTTTATAAAATCTTGCTTTGTTCTCATTTTAATACCCCTTTTAAAAAGTGTTTGGTTATTTGGTTTTATCTTTTGAGGATGTTCCTCCATCTTTTTTTTTCATAATATTTTCCAAAACATTGGCATCTTCCAGTTTCACGTAAAATGTCGGACATGACTCTTCTTTCCTTGCGCGTATGCCGTCAAAAACAATTTCGATTAAAGGATCGAGCATATCCGCGATGCTTGGCTTTCGTTTAGGCATCCCCTGCATATGCCAGTGAATGAATAAGTGTTCGACGGTGCCCATAAACATGGAGCGAATTAAATAAGGATTGGAATCCTTTTTGAAAGTTCCGTTGGCTATTCCTTCTTTGATGCAATCCAAAAAATTATGAGATGACCGGCGTATAGCAGCATGCGCGGGTGTATGGCGAAATCTCTTATTGGACATTAACTGCAGCAAAACCAGCGCCGAGTAGTTGGGATTGGATTGGTAAAGCTGGACATAGAAAAGGAGAATAGCTCTGATTTTTCCTTCCACTCCTTTGATATATGGTATGACTTTTGATGATTCTTCAAGGGTCTCATTAGATACTTTTTCAGGAATGGCGAAGAGAAGGTCTTCTTTTGTGCCGAAATATTCGTATATTGTGGCTTCTGAAACCCCGGCCGCTTTACTGATTTCGGTAATCGTCGTGTTCTGGAAACCCTTTTCGGCAAAGATGCGCAAGGCAGCATCCATAATACGGTCTTTTCTGGTTTTAGGGCGACTCTTATCCGTCATCATCATATCCTCCGTCGATGATGATTTTAAGATAC
Organism: Smithella sp.; assembly: GCA_049515495.1. Classification (GTDB taxonomy): domain Bacteria; phylum Desulfobacterota; class Syntrophia; order Syntrophales; family Smithellaceae; genus Smithella. The sequence goes on from JBEKUA010000294.1 coordinate 1,648, forward strand.
ATCATCATAGTCGTACTGTCAAGTATTATTTTATTTCATAGTCTGACTATGAAATAAAAATTAAATTTGAAGTACGTCAAAGTATAAATAGTTGATAAAAATAGTAGCAATCGTAATAATACCGAAGAGAATTAAATAATTACAAGACTAAATCCGCATTAGGTCAAAAAGAGAGGCTTGTCACTTTCCAAGACTTGCTTTGAGGTTCATGCCTGTGATTTATTCAATAAATTTCTCCTGTAAAATTCAGCATTTTTCTGTTTTGCAAAGCAGTCAATATGATTAAGTATTATATTATTCGAATTCCAAACATTTCAATTGAAAACAATAGATAAAATTGGACTTGCCATATGACGTTTTATGAAATAGATTATATATGTTATGCAAACTAATAAAATTTAAATTAGGCATTCAACAAATCTTCTGCACTTCGTCATCAGCAAATAGACTAAGTGTTAATAAGCGGGATAAGCGTTTGATTTAATATGAGTAAAAAAGAAGATAAACTATACAGGAAATTGGCAGATGCAAGTGATGCTTCTGCTCAAAACCTGCTTGGCATGATGTACCAGCAGGGTAAAGGCGTTCCTCAAGACGATGCTGAGGCCATAAAATGGTATCTCAAAGCTGCCGGGCAGGGTCATGCTGATGCCCAGCATAACCTGGGCATGATGTACCAGCAGGGTAAGGGCGTTCCTCAAGATGATGCCGAAGCCGCAAAATGGTATCTTCAGGCTGCCGAGCAGGGTCATGAGGATGCTCAGAATGAACTGGGCATGATGTATCAGCAAGGCATTGGTGTTCCTCAAAACGATGTCGAGGCTGCAAAATGGTATCTCAGGGCTGCCCAGCAGGGTCATGCTGATGCCCAGAATGAAATCGGCATGATGTATCAGTATGGTAAAGGTGTTGTGCAAAACGATGCTGAAGCCATAAAGTGGTATCTCCAGGCTGCCGGGCAGGGTCATGTTGATGCTCAGAATAAACTGGGTATGATGTATCAGTATGGTAAAGGCGTTGTGCAAAACGATGCTGAAGCCGCAAAATGGTATCTTAAGGCTGCCGGGCAGGGTCATGCTGATGCCCAGAATGAACTGGGTATGATGTACCAGAATGGTAAAGGTGTTGTGCAAGACAAAGCCCAAGCCATAAAATGGTATCTCCAGGCTGCCGGGCAGGATCATGCTGATGCCCAGAATAACCTGGGTATGATGTACCAGCATGGTAAAGGCGTTGAGCAGAACTATGCTGAAGCCATGATATGGTATCTAAAGGCTGCTGCACAAGGTAATGCTGCTGCCCGGAATAACCTGGGCATGATGTACCAGCATGGCAAAGGGGTTCCGCAAGACAGAACTGAAGCCATAAAATGGTATTTCCAGGCTGCCGAAGAGGGTGATGCTGATGCCCAGAATAACCTGGGTAAGATGTACCAGGATGGTGAAGGTGTACCGCAAGACGATGCCCAAGCCATGATATGGTATCTCAAGGCTGCTGGGCAGGGCCATGCTGATGCCCAGAATAGTCTTGGTATGATGTATCAAGCTGAGGCCATAAAATGGTATGTCAAGGCTGCTGAACAGGGTCATGATGAAGCCAAGTTCAATTTGAGTTTGATGTACGATATTCCTTTAAATAAGACAGGGGCTATCATTAACGATTCAGAAGAAGGTAAAAAAGATGTTGCGCAAGACAAGGCAGAGGCCCTCAGCGAGGTTATAGAACAAGAGGATGCAGATAAGCAGCACGGTGCTGGTTTGGTATTAGATGAAAGAAAAGATATACCGCAAGAGAATATAGAGACTGCAAGCGAGGTTGAAGAACAAGGGATTACAGATGAACAGACCAGTGCTGGTTTGGCATTAGATGAAAGCAAAAAAATACCGCAAGAGAATGTAG